>JAXFZX010000018.1:0-7199 GCA_034184445.1 Pseudomonadota bacterium
CCCACCCCGCTTTCTCCGCCCCTTAACCCCAACCCCCCCCCCATACCCCCGGTGGGGGCGTTTTCCCCCCATCCCCGGGGGGGGGGGAACACTTAACTGCCCGCCCCTAATTATGCCCTAAAAAATAAAGAATCCATCAATAAAAAAGTTGCAATTTGATTTAAAAAGGGGTATAGTGACCCCATACATAATTTAGAGAAAGGATATGGTTATGTGGATATCGTCAGCTGTAGCGCAAGTGGCAGAGGGGGCGGTGGCGACACCGACTTCATCGGCAACAGGTATGATTTTTCAATTGGTCTTTATTGCATTTGTGTTTTATTTTTTATTTATCAGACCACAACAAAAACGGATTAAAAAGCATGAAGCCGAACTAAATGCCATCATTAAGGGGACGCAAATTATTGTTGGTGGTTTGTTGGGTAAGGTCGTTAGTATTTTGGACGATGAAAAGTTATTGGTTGAATTTGCTGATGGTGTACAAATAACCGTTTTACGTGCCTATGTATCGCAGGTTTTATTTGAAACACCCCTAAAACAACAAAGGAAGTAATTGAAAGGATAAAGTATGTTTGGATATTCAAAATTTAAAATTAGTGCTATTTGTTGCGTATTAATGTTAGGGATTTTCTTTTGTATCCCGAATTTTTTACCGACCGAGACCTATAATCGGTTGCCATCAAAAATGCGGGAATGGTATCATCCCGTCACTCTAGGGTTAGATTTACAAGGAGGATCATACCTATTGATGGAAGTTGATACACAAAGCCTTGTTAAGGAAAAGTTAGAGTCGCTGGCAGATACGATTCGTCCGACATTGCGGGCACAAAAAATTTATACCAAGGGGGCTTTAACGGTTGCCGATGGGGTGTTAGAAGTGCATCTATTAAAAGGGGCCGATGTTGCCGAGGCACGCGAGTTAATCCGTAAATCGGAAGCTGGATTAGATATTAAAGTGGACGGTTCTACTTTAAAAATTAAATATTCAGATAAAGCTCTTTCTGAGATGACAGAGCAAGCCGTCAATCAATCCGTGGAAATTGTGCGGAAACGTGTTGATGAAATGGGGACCAAAGAACCTCTCATTCAAAAACAGGGAATAGATCGGATTGCCATTCAATTACCTGGGGTACAAGATCCTTCAGAGATCAAAGCCATTATGGGGAAAACCGCCAAAATGACCTTTCATTTGGTGGATGAAGATACCTCACCCCAGGCGGCTCAAATGGGCAAATTATCACCTGATTCCATGCTTGCGCAAAGTGAAGAAGGTGGCTACCTTGTGTTGAAACGTGCGGTCATTGTTGGTGGGGAACAATTATCTACGGCTAAGATGTCTTTTGGTGAAAGTGGTGCGCCGGTTGTTCATTTTGAATTTAAACCTGCGGGTGCCAAAAAATTTGGCAAAGCCACCAGTGAAAATAAGCATCGGCGTTTAGCTATTGTTTTAGATGGTAAGGTCATCAGTGCTCCCTATATTCAAGCTGCCATCAGTAATAGCGGTATCATCACCGGCAACTTTACGGTTCAATCGGCCAATGACTTAGCTTTATTATTGCGGTCGGGTGCTTTACCTGCACCATTATCGGTTGTGGAGGAACGTGTTGTAGGCCCAGGCTTAGGTGAGGATTCCATAAAAGCCGGAACAACGGCTTGCTTAATCGGCCTTGCGGCGGTGTTTATTTTTATGTTATTTGTATATGGTTGGATGGGCATTGTGGCCGATATAACCTTGGCTGCAAACGGTATTTTATTGTTTGCTGCGCTGGGGATATTAGGGGCTACATTAACCTTGCCGGGACTGGCAGGTATAGCTTTAACGGTTGGTATGGCTGTTGATGCAAACATCCTGATTCTAGAACGGATGAAGGAAGAAATGATGCATGGTATTACCGTGCCGGCTGAGGTTTTAAAACGCGGTTTTCAAGGATCATTTTCGGCAATTTTAGATGGGCAATTGACGACATTATTTGCGGCCTTATTCCTGTTTTGGTTTGGTTCGGGTGCCGTCCGAGGATTTGGTGTCACTTTAGGCCTTGGCTTAGGGACAAGCTTGTTTGCGGCCATTTTTGTGAATAAATTGGTCTTAATGGCATGGATGGCGGTTAAAAAACCGACAAAAATCAATTTATAAGGAAAGGAATAAGGGTATGTTAAATATTTTTCAAAAACGGGAATTAAATATTGGCTTTATCGGTCAGCGCAAATTCGGTTTTTTGCTGTCCGCAGTGTTATTGATTGTATCTGTTTTTTCTCTTTGCACAAAAGGTTTAAATTACGGGATAGATTTTGAAGGTGGCCTGTTGATAGAGGCGACCTCCGAACAGACGATTGATTTGGAACAAGTACGCAATCATTTATCCTTTCTGCGGGATTTATCCATTCAAACATCGGGGGTTGAGGGTAAGACCATTTTAATTCAAGCTAAACCCGAAGCGAATCAAAAAGCGAATCAATTAGTATCTCAAATAAAGGAAACTTTGGGATCGGGATATAAATATGGCCAGGTTGAAGTCATTGGTCCCACCATTGGTAAAGAATTAAAGGAAAAAAGTTTATTAGCCTCCGTGCTGGCTTTGCTTGTCATTTCTATTTATATTTGGTTTCGGTTTGAATGGCCATTTGCCGTTGGATGTTTATTGTCTTTGGCGCATGATATGGTCATTGTGATAGGGGCTTTTTCATTCTTTCAATGGGAATTTGATATGGTTGTTGTTGCGGGGCTTTTGTCATTGGCGGGATATGATTGTAATGATTCAATCGTCACCTATGATCGCGTGCGAGAAAACCTACGTAAATTTCGCAAAGAGCCCATTGATACCATCTTAAATCGCAGCATCAACGAAACCTTATCGCGCACCATTTTGACCAGTTTAACAACCCTATTTGTGGTATTGGTCTTATTATTTGTTGGTGGAGATACCTTACGCGGTTTTTCCATTGCGATGGTTTTAGGCACAATTTTTGGAACTTATTCATCCATTTATATTGCGGTTCCATTGTTGCGCTACTTTGATATCCGCAGTGTTGGCGAAACAGCCTCTGAACCAAAGCCTGAGGCATAATTGTACCGGATGCACACGATTGATGATTTTTTGGGCGGTCGTGTCCGTTTAAAGCAAAGCCTTACAGGCCTTAGGGCAACTTCGGATTCTGTGCTTATTGCATCAGCGGTTCGTGCCAAATCGGGGGATACGGTTTTGGATGTGGGTATCGGGAATGGTGTTATATCTTTGTGTCTGAACGCCCGAATAAAAGGGCTTAAAATCACGGGAATTGATTGCCAGCCGGATTTAGTTGATTTAGCCCAAGAAAATGCCCACTTAAACCATTGCGATTTAGATTTAATTTTAGGGGATATCAGTAGGCAAGAATCGCCTCTACATGGCCGCCAATTTCATCATGTTATCACAAATCCCCCATTTTATGACGAACCCCATCCGAGACAAAATGCACAACTGGCAAAAGCTTATCATCAAAACATGGCCTTAGGAAGTTGGATTGCGTATTGCCTAAAACATGTGCGGGCCAAAGGCACTTTTACAATGATGGCGCGTCCCGAATCTATGATAGAGGTTTTAAATGCTCTATCCCCTAAATTGGGAAGCATAGAGGTTATTCCCATTGTGTCCAAGGCCGGAGAGCCGGCCAAACGCATCATTGTGCGTGGTGTGATGAACAGTCGGGGATCACTTGTTCTAAGGTATCCTTTGCTGATGCACTTAAAAAATGGAAAGCGCACCCCTTTTGCCGAGAAAATATTGCGTGATTTAGCAGATATTGATTAATTTTCTGTTAAAAGGATATATTGTCTAAACTTTTATGGCATTTTTCACAGAATTACCAAATGCATCAGGTAATTTCCGTCACAGCACGAATGTTGCCATCACGATTAATTTGGACAACTTTTACTTTTTCACGCATTTCTTTTAATGTTTTTTCCCGATCCATTCCTGGGGATGAATGTAAAATACGCGACAGAAATGCCTGATATGCCTCAAAGGCCGAATCCGCATGGATTGTGGCAAAACAGTTATCATGCCCCGTATTCATCAATTCCCAAAAAGCTGCCGCATTAGAGGTTGAAATTTCCCCACATAAAATAGCATCTGGTGTGAACCGCACCGCCAAATCAATCACCTTTTTATAATCAAAGGCATTTGTTTGTTCCGTCCGTGATAACACGACATGCACCCGGTTTTTGTGCGGGACTTTAAGTTCCCGAACATCCTCCACCGTAACAACCCGTTTATGCAGATCCAACAGCTGTATCATATTGTTTAAAAAAGTTGTTTTACCGGTAGCCGTTCCCCCCGATACCAAAATATGATTTCCGCGTTTTATATACATGACCAACCTATCAAACGGATCATCGGGATCTTCAACCCCTTTTAATTTGTTAATGCGTTGCAATCGTTCACCGGATTCCAGGCCAAACTCTTTCATTTTAATCGGCTGATCGGGTCGCCAAATACGAATATCCATCGCCACCCCACCCGTTAGGTCATTATTATCATATTGCACATTCTGTCCTGCAATGCCGGTAAAACGGTGTCCTCCCGGCAATTGCGTAAACACAACAGGGTTTCCATTCACGGGATCAAATGCCATATTATAGGAATTCGCAATAATATGCAGCAAATTAACCAAGTATTCACGTGTTAATTTAGGATCTTCGTAATAGTGCCACGGATGGGCATGCCTCCCGCGCAAGCGCAACCAAATTCCCCCCGGGTTATTAACGGCTACATCTTCCACATTATCCTGATTATACCAATATGCAAGTGGTCTCAGGACAGATTCCAAAACCCGATACATATTTTCAACAGGTAAATCCCCCATAGAGCTCTCCTTTTTTAGAATAACTTCTTTGTTTCCGTTTGCTGTTGTCCCCTTGGGAAAATCGGGTTCGTCACTTGCTGTGGCTTTTTAGGGGTCACAGGCTTGGGTGGCGTTGGCGCATCCGATGTTGTTTCGCTATCCGTTTCATCGGATTCACCTCCATCATAAATCGCACTTGCCCCACCCGTTCCTGCATAGGACGGATCGCCAACCGCCGGATCATAGTATTCATTGGCAACCAATCCATCACTCATATCCGAAACATATCCTTGTTCGCCTGCGATTTCGGCAGCCTCACCAATCCGTGGAGCAATCCAGTTCCCCTTAGCAGCAGCTCTGGCCTTTTTGGTATCTGCACCATAAGCGGCTAAATAATCTTGTTCATCTTCAATTTCAGATCTGAGCCACAAATCCGTGCTGGGATAAATCGTAAATCGTGTCCCTGCCGGCACATAGAGAACTTCTTGGACCTGTAATGCTTCTTGAAGCAATTGATTAAAGACCTGACTCATGGAGTCAATAAAGTTGCTTCTAGCATCATTGGCGGCTTGCGCCCGTGAACTTTGCACTTGATCACCATTGTCCTTAGTTGTGATATCATCATTCGTTGCCGTCAAGAATGCAATAGCCGATGTAATTGTGGATTGTAACACGGGCCGACCGTATTTTTTCAACAATTGTTCATCAAGGTATGCCGGGACACCGCCCCGCCCCATTGCATCGCCGGAACTAGCCGACAACTTAAACGCCGATCCATCCGGCCTGATTAAGCGCGACCATGAAAAGTTCACCTTGGATACATGGCCACCACCACCACCACCGCTACCGGTGCCAATTAAGCGACTCCCAGCCGGAATAATAATACGGCGTCCTTGCTCGGCATAAATATGCCGTTCTACAATGGCCGTCACCGGCACAGAACCAAACCGTGAATCAAACGCATGAACCAATACGCAAGGAATGGCCTTATCCTTTAAAATCATTCGTGACATATCCACCGGATAGGTTGAAACGGTCTTGCCCTCACCCCAATCCAGATCTTTTTTCTCGCGTGCTCGTGCCAATACCCGCACATCTGGCAACATTCGATCAAAGGATCTGATTTTTGCTTTCATGGCGGCCCGTCTTTTGGCTAAATTACCATCCATTGCACCCCTTAACTCCTCCGGCACTTCAATAGGCTTGGTTATATCCGGCCGTGCAATCGGACTGTCGGCACCTGTCAATGGTCTGTCATCAAGAGCATAGGGTCTGCCATCTTCCCCCATATATCCGATAATGTTGCCTTCTCCATCTACCAAAGATCCCTTATCCGTCACATTAATCATTTGATCCCCCAGGAATAACCGACGACCACCACTGGAACCGATTCCTGATTGTTTTAATCCCGGAGCCACATCGGTTAAATTCACACCGGCTATTTCTAACTCATCCATGACAGCACCGGTCAAATCTCGTATAATACCGTTTTCATCTATTTTACCAATCGTTTCGCCTGCCCCGTTAATTAAGTTTCCATAGTCATCTATCAAAGCGACAAAATCCCCGTCTTTATTCCGAACAACCCGAATATCACTGATTTCATTACCATTCACATCCAATAATTTGCCTTCTTGTGTTAACTCGGCAATTTTGCGTCCACTTTTCGGATCAATGATTTCACCGGTTTTAGGCATGACACGGAATTGCTTAACCCCCTTAGGATCTGCAAAATAGCCTTCGTCATCAAAGGTTCCCGCGATGGTTCCGTCATTGTTAAACATTAATTCTTCACTAGGCGACACGGCACGACAGATATCTTCTCCTTCGCTGTTCACAACGGTTCCTTTTCCATCCCCCAACACCTTACCAACCAATCGCCCATTGACATCCACCACACTGCCGTCATGCTTAATCCGACCACATGGGGTTCCCTGATAGGATATTGTCAATCCGCGCTCCACAACAGCGCCGATGACATCACCCGATCCGTTCACAACCGTCCCATCATTTCTGGCGCATCCCATATTAACACCATTTAGATCCACCACCGTTGAATCCGGTAATGTCCGCCCCATATAGTCACCAGTCGGTGAAGCCACTAGCCCCGTTCTGACCGAACGACCGATGGTATTTCCGGCATTGTCCACAGCCAATTTACCCGCCGTAATGCGCCCGATAACATTTCCCTGTCCGTTTACAATCTGTCCGTTATAGGATGTTTGTCCCATCACTTTACATTCATTAACGACTAAGGGTTCTGGTACCAAAATACCCAAAATTTTGTATTTATGATTTCCCTTAACCGCCCCATTGACAGCGATTTTACCTATTTCTTGTCCGCCGTAGGAAACAACATTTCCTTCTCCATCTAGAAC
>JAXFZX010000019.1:0-5961 GCA_034184445.1 Pseudomonadota bacterium
ACAAAATAGCCGTTATTAATTCTGTTGCCGAATCCCGAATTGCTTCCGGTTTCATACGCGCCCCTTAAATCCCATAGCAATGACATAAAA
Source organism: Pseudomonadota bacterium (assembly GCA_034184445.1). GTDB lineage: Bacteria > Pseudomonadota > Alphaproteobacteria > CAAHEQ01 > UBA3637 > CALXZG01. The sequence goes on from JAXFZX010000019.1 coordinate 91, forward strand.
TTCCGAAGAATCCTTGCGGCTAGCATTGGGTTTGGCATGTTTAACCGTTTGAAAATCGCGTTTCATGCGCGCCAAGAACTCATTTTCCGTTCCTCCTTGAAAGATTTTTGCAATAAAGACACCATCTTTGGCCAATACCTGCACCGCAAAGTCATACGCCATTTCCAAAAGCCCCATAATTCGTAAGTGATCAATGCTATGGATTCCGGTTGTGTTCGCTGCCATATCTGACATAACAATATCGGCCTGATGTCCCCCCAATAATTCTTTTAATTTTTTGGGGGCTTCATCGGTTGTAAAATCCATTTGGATCAAAGATGCCCCTGCGATTGGATCTGCCGGCAACAAGTCCATTCCGACGACAAGAGGATTTTCCGGTGTAGATTTCACCATTTTCACAGCCACCTGCGACCATCCACCTGGGGCACATCCTAAATCCACCACACGTTTGCCGACTTTAAAAAAATGGAACTGATCATTTAATTCTATAATCTTAAACGCCGCCCGCCCACGATATCCCTGTTTATGGGCTTCCGCCACATAGGGATCATTAATTTGGCGTTGCAACCACTTAGCAGAACTGGCACTGCGTTTTTTATCGCGTTTTAAATGTGTTTTAAGGGGTCTTGAATTAAATTGCATTCGGTACTTCCTTTTTATACTTTCAACAAGCCATGCTCTACAAATGAATACACTTTTCTATTTTCCCCGATAATCAGGTGATCCAGAAAAGCAATTTGCGCCGCTCTTAATAATTGATATAGTTCTGTTGTTAAGGACACATCGGCAGGAGACGGTTGCATACATCCCGATGGATGGTTATGCACAATAACGACAGCACTTGCCCCCAGGACAAGAGCCTGTTTTAAAATTTCCCGTGGATAAAAGGATACCCGATCCACTGTTCCGGCATGAGGTGTTTCGCGTTGAATCAACCGAAATTGTCTATCCAGATATAGGGCCATAAAATGTTCTATATGTTCTTGTTGCAGGCATAAGCAACAATAATCCACGACTTGTTCCCATTTTTCCAAAACCGGATTTGTTTTTAATGTATTGGTCAACAACCGTTCATTGGTGACCCGAATCAGTTTAAACAAAACCAAAGCTGACTTTTTGATATGGGGAAAAGCCATTAACTCTTCATTTGATGCGCCTAACACTTTATTTAATGATCCGAATCGGTTTATCAGGTCCTTAGCCAACCCTTTGACATCAATTCTGGGAATAGCCTTCATCAATATCAATTCCAACAACTCATAATCCTGCAAAACCGATGTATCCCGAATTTGAAGGAATTTATCCTGAACTCTGTCACGATGACCGGTCGTATTCGGTATAATATTATGTTGTTTCATAGGGTGGTTTTGTAAATCCTTTCGGCGACAGAGTAAAAATTTCATATCCGTCTGGTGTGATACCGATTGTATGTTCAAATTGTGCAGATAAAGTTTTATCTTTTGTGACAACGGTCCATCCATCCGATAGGGTGAGTGTGTCCGGTTTTCCCACATTAACCATCGGTTCTACTGTAAAGACAAGCCCCGGAACCAATTTTAAGCCCTCCCCGGGTGTTCCATAATTCAATACATTCGGCAACCCATGATAGACTCGTCCAATTCCATGACCGCAATAATCTTCCACGACACTATATCCGTGTGATTCGGCAACGGATTGCATTGCGAATCCGACATCTCCCAATGTTGCATTTGGCTTTGCCGCCCGAATGCCGGCCATCATGGTTTCATATGTTGTTTCCACCAATCGTTTAGCCTTGATTGGAGGTTTTCCCACATAATACATGCGTGAAGTATCTCCATACCAGCCGTCTAAAATGACGGTAATGTCTATGTTGATAATATCTCCACTATCTAAAATTTTATGTTCCGAGGGGATTCCATGGCAAATGACATGATTTGGGGAAATACAACTGGCTTTTGGGAACCCATAATAGCCGATATTAGCAGGGATTCCTCCATGATCACGCATATATTTTTCCAACAGATCATCCAACTGACCTGTGGATACCCCTGGTTTAACAAAGTTTGTAATAAAATCTAGTGTTTCCGCGGCCAGCCGCCCTGCTTTTCTTAAACCGTTAAAATCCGATAAGGAGTAAATCGTTAAATTTTTTTTGTTCATGCTTTGTATTTTATGCTCTTTTTTAAAAAAATGCTAGTATTTTTTTAAAAAATACGGTAAACTGATGTGTGAGAGAGGTTTTCTAAATGTTTTCACGCCGCGAACATATCATTATTATCTGCACTCTTATCGGGATGGTTGTCTATTATTTATTAAAGAATTCCCCGCTTGTTAACCATATAGCTCCGTAATTTGGCCGACATTCTTTTTTACTTTTCCCTTGACAAAAGTGCGAAACATACATAAATATTGTGTATTTGGAGGTTATAACTATGGTTGTTTCTATTACAGATGGTGTTTATCCTGTTCTCCCTCTCAGGGATATTGTGATTTTTCCCCATGTTGTTGTGCCTTTATTTGTGGGGCGGGATAAATCTATTGCAGCATTGGAAAACGCGGTTGCGTTTAATAAGAATATCTTATTGTTGGCGCAAACCGATTCGGACATAGATACGCCACATACGGGGGATTTATATACGGTTGGCACATTGGCCACGATTTTACAAATGGTGAAGTTGCCGGGTGGAACTGTTAAGATTTTGGTCGAAGGGAAAGCCCGCGCTAAAGTTAAAGATTGGACACAGAATGAGCTCTTTTTTGAATCCTATGCCGAAATTATTACCGACAAAACAACTCGGGAAAAGGAGGTAGAAGCTCTCTCCCGATCGGTTCGTGATGCATTTCGGGATTATACTCAGTTGGATGAGCAGGCCAATCCTGAATTATTGGTTGCCATTGAAAAAATTCAAAAGCCAGAAGAATTGGCAGACATTATTGCCACCCACCTGAATATAAAAGTTGAAGACAAACAAAAGTTATTGGAACAAAACGCGCTTGCATTACGACTGGAAATGCTGGTCAAACTGATGGAAAAAGAAATTGATGTATTGCAGGTTGAACGAAAAATCCGTAAACGTGTCAAAAAGCAAATGGAAAAAAGTCAGCGCGAGTATTATTTGAACGAACAAATCAAGGCCATTCAACAAGAACTCGGCGATGATGAAGGACATGATACACCCGATTTGGAAAAGAAAATAAAGGCCGCTGGGATGAGTCAAGAGGCCGAAGATAAAGCCCTTTCGGAACTGAAAAAATTAAAAATGATGGGCCCCATGTCGGCTGAGGCCGGTGTCATACGTAATTATTTGGATTGGCTCATTTCCTTACCATGGAAGAAAAAAGATACTTTACAAATGGATTTGGCCAAGGCCAAAGAAATTTTGGATGAAGATCACTATGGCCTTGAAAAAGTCAAGGAACGGATTTTGGAATTTTTGGCGGTTCAAAAGCGAACAAATAGTGTTAAGGGTTCTATTTTGTGTTTGGTTGGCCCTCCGGGGGTCGGAAAGACCTCATTGGGGCGTTCCATCGCACGCGCCACGGGACGGACTTTTGTCAAGGCTTCCTTGGGTGGTATGCGGGATGAGGCCGAAATCCGCGGTCACCGGCGTACCTATATCGGATCCATGCCGGGAAAAATCATTCAAAATATGAAAAAGGCCAAAACCATCAATCCGTTATTTTTACTGGATGAAATTGATAAACTCGGCAATGATTATCGGGGAGATCCCTCTTCCGCGTTATTAGAGGTTTTAGATCCCGAACAAAACACGACTTTCAGTGACCATTACTTAGAGGTTGACTATGATTTGTCGCATGTTATGTTTATCACAACTGCGAATACTTTAAAAATGCCCCGACCGTTGCTTGACCGGATGGAGATTATACAACTGTCCGGCTATACCGAACGAGAAAAAGTAGAAATTGCCAAACGTCATTTGATTCCCAAACAACTGGATTTAGCCGGCTTAAAATCCGATGAGTTAAAGATCACGGACGACACGCTTTTAAGTTTAATTCGTTGTTATACCCGTGAATCCGGTGTTCGGAATTTAGAGCGGGAAATTGCCAATATCGCTCGCAAAGTGGTCAAAGAAATTCAAATTGAGAATTTAAAATCTGTCACCGTCACGGTTAAGAATTTAAGGAAATATGCCGGTATTGCCAAATATACATTCGGCGTTGCCGAAAATGAGGATCAAATCGGCACGACAACGGGCCTCGCATGGACAGAGGTCGGTGGTGAAATCCTGTCCATAGAAGCCGTCACCATGCCCGGCAAGGGACATGTGACATTAACGGGACAACTCGGCGATGTGATGAAAGAGTCTATTGAAGCCGCACGCTCCTTTGTGCGGTCACGGCATGCACAATTCGGCATTGCGTCCGAGGTTTTTGAAAAAAATGACCTGCATGTTCATGTCCCCGAAGGTGCTACACCCAAAGATGGACCTTCGGCCGGTATTGCGATGATGACATCTTTGGTATCGGCATTAACCGGTAATCCCGTTCGGAAAAGCGTAGCCATGACCGGAGAGATCACTTTGCGTGGTCATGTGCTTCCCATCGGAGGATTAAAGGAAAAATTATTGGCTGCTTTGCGTGCCGGCATTAAGACCGTCATTATTCCCGAAGATAACCGTAAAGATTTAGAAGAAATTCCGGACGAAGTCAAAAAGAATATTCGCATTGTGCCTGTATCCACTGCGGAACAAGTATTGTCTATCGCGCTCAAAAAACGACTCAAACCTCTCCCTTTGGGATAGAAGTTGTTTTTTCATGATCGTTTTTTCCGTAATAGATCCCGGACAATCTGTCCCAGACGGGATATATCCGTCACCCATGCCCCTTGCGCTTTTTCAAGAGCGACTCTTTTTTCGGCAATAATTTTTTGCGGATTGGCCATTTCCGTTCCCAATAAAGGCACATGCATTGCCCCTGATAAAGTTTGTCCGGGAATATAGATAATCATAGGCTTTTTGCGACGCACTTGCCGATAGAAAGTTGCCAATTCCATTTCCAAATCACCGGCTAATTGTCCAATGATTAAGATGGCTTGGGTGGCCCGATCTTTTAATAAGGCCTCCACAACCGGCACAAAGGATGTTCCCACCAAACGAGATGCCCCTAACGATACACAGGCCGATACACCCAATCCCACTTGGGACAGTTGTTGCACTGCCTCGTAAATTAAAGAACTGGACCGCCCGATAATACCGATTCGCCCTTTTGGGAACAGGTGCGCCGGTATATTTCCAGCCAAACATTCATCCACACGCACAATACCGGGACTGGACGGTCCGATTAAGGTCACATGATATTTTTGTGCCAGCAATATCATTTTTAATGTGTCATGTAGCGGCACATGTTCGGTTGTGCAAACAATCATCGGAATTTTGGCCTTTATGGCTTCTTCCACATCTTGCAGAACCCGCGCCGGCGTTGAAAAAATAACACTGATGGCCGGTTTTGTTCGCCGAACGGCTGTTCGCACGGATGTAAAGACAGGGATTCCTTGATATTCTTTAATGCTTTTATCACGGGAGGTTCCCGCTACAATATGCGTTCCATAGGCCAATGCCTGTTCCACATGGGCTGCTCCCATTTCTGTCGTAATTCCTTGACATAGAACGGCTGTATTTTGTGTCGGTAATTTAAACATGCTTGCCTCCGCGAACCTGTTTAATAATTTCACGAACACCTTCTATCATATCTTTAACCACCACGAACGGCAATCGCGATTCAAACAACATGCGCCGACCGATATTCGCATTGGTGCCGTCCATCCGCACCACAATGGGTAATCCGGCCAAGATTTCCCCTGCCGCGGACAAGACACCCTGCACAATGGTATCACATCGGGTCAACCCGCCGAATATGTTCACGAAC
>JAXFZX010000020.1:0-16446 GCA_034184445.1 Pseudomonadota bacterium
CATGGGATATAACGGATAAGTGGACCTTGTCCGGAACGGCTCGTTGGACCCGCTGGAAAAGATTTGATACCTTAAACATCCATTTGGATTCCAATGCACCAACCCCTTATAACCATATTACATCCACGACGAAGGAACGGTGGCGCAATACCGGTTTCTATGCATTGGGATTAGACTACAAAGCCAATGACAAATGGACGATTCGCGGTGGCGTCGGGTATGATATGACGGTCATTCGGTCGGCTGCCCATAGAACCCCTCGTATTCCGGATGGGCGTCGTGTTCTGACATCAATGGGACTTTCCTATACGCATAAAAATATGCAGTTTGATGCAGGATATACACGCATTTTCATCTATGGCGGTCATGCCAAGGGAACGGATGAAACAAATGCTCAAAAGGGCAGACCCAATATTAAATATTCATCAAATGCAAATTTGTTAAGTATTGGGTTCCAATATAAATTCTAATAAAAAATCCCGCACCCGCGGGATTTTAATTTTTTAGTTGCAATTTAGAATTATTTTTGTTAGAACAAGAAAGTTAGATTTTATTTTTTATGAAAGGGATTACTATGAATACAAAAAATCGTTCAACACCTGTTGTTGAAAAAAAAGAAGATAAAAAAGAAGAAACATGCGGTTGCGGATGTAAGGATTGCTCTTGCGACTCTGAAAACAGTTGTGGATGCAAAGATTGCGCTTGTGGTTGCGGATGTGGATGTAAGTGCAACTGTGGGGATGGGGCTCTTAGGACGATCCTGAAATGTGGGACAATTCTGTTTTCCGCATTTTTGATCGCAGGAGCCATTTTTTATCAACCCAGCAATATGCCTAAACGGTATCCGACACCGATGCGGCCGACGGCACCCAATCCTGTATTGACCGAAAAGGCTATGCGTAAATTTGTAGAAAACAATCCGGAACTTTTGATTGAAACGGTTGATAAATACTATAAGGCAAAAGAAGCGGCTGCCGTCAAAAATGTTCAAGCTAAGGCCGAACCGCGCGAATTCAAGTTGGAAAATTTGCCCAAAGCAGATGAATCTTTGGTTAAGCAAATCATTAATGATAAAACAAATTATTCCTTGGGGAATAAGAATGGAAAATTCGTTATTATTGAATTTTTTGATTACAACTGCGGTTGGTGCAAAAGAACAAACAAAGGGTTAGAAGAAGCAATCGCTAAACCCGAAGGCAAAAATATCCGCTGGATTCCGATTGACACACCGATTTTCGGTGAAGGCAGCGAAACGATCGCTCGCTATGTTTTGGCAGCCGGTGAACAAGGCAAATACGCTGAAATGCATGCAGCTGTAGGGGCAGCAACCGGTCGGTTGGATGAAGATGCCCTTTTGGAACTGGGCAAAGGCTTAAAATTAGATACGAAAAAATTAAAAGCAGCTGCCAACGGCAACAAGATTAAAGCCAAGTTGGAATCCAACAATGAATTCCGGGATAAATTGAACATTCGTGGTGTTCCGATGTTGATTGTTGATGGCCGGATTAACGGTGGTGCCTTAATCGGCGAGAATTTAGATGCTGTGGTAAAAATTTCGTCTCAGAAATAATAAACCAATACATCGGAAAAAAACCTCGGGTACGAACCTGAGGTTTTTTTATATTCTAAAAAGAGAAGCGATCCTCTATATGAAACGAATCAGAAGCGGGGCTAATCGTTTGGGTGCGCCCGCCGGATGTGATTTGAAATACATCTAATAATCGTTCATTCGTGCCCTCCTGCTTCAAGCGAAACCGTCCGTTCACGCCGCTAAATCCTGTCGGATTTATCAGGTTATGTGTTGTTAATGCTTGTTTTTCAGAAAGCGCAGCGACCAATGATACGGCATCATACGCCAAGGTTGCAATACGGGGAGGATTCGCACCAAAAGAATCACGATAGCGTCTGTCAAATGCCTCCGTTTTGGCTGTCGGTGTAGCAGCAAAGTACCCGCCGATAAGAGTTCTATCTTTCAATCCCTGCCAATTCGCAAGGCCATAAAAAGAAACAACGCCAGGGGTAATATCATAATACGCTAATAACGACAAAATTTGTTGCAGTTTAACCCCATCTTCAAAGATTAAAAGCGCATCAAAATCCAACCGTTCTGCAATAGGGGTTGCCAATATTTTTTCCTCAGCCTCAGTCAACTTTGCTTTGCGGGGATTAACCAATTTAGGGGAAACTTTGGAAATAACGGGCATAAAATCGGTTGTTTCCGGATCATAAAGGGATACATAATCAATCGTCATATCGGGGCAGGATTTTATACTTTCACTTAATGTATTCATCGTTAATTCCGCCGTTTTGTCTTCAGGACCTATAACGGCAATACGGCGTTCACCCTTATCGCACATAAATCCGACAAGGCGTTCAATCTGATTAGGAACTAAAACACCCATGGTATAGACATCATTTTCCATCAATGAACTATCGGTTGTAAATGAAATAATAGGGATATGGGGCGATTCGGATTTTAATGCTTTTAATTCCGATGCGAAAATCGGGCCAATAATAATATCGGGGTGTTGGGCATGCGCTTCATACCAAGCCTGCGATATCCCGTCTGCGGTGCCTTGGGTATCAAAAAACATTAATTCTAAGGGACTGTTTTGTTGGTCTTGTAATGCCAGCATGGAGCTGTTTTGGAATGCCTGTCCGATAGTGGCAGATTTCCCTGATAACGGCAACAAAACGGCCGCTCTTGTTGATTTCGTGGTTGTTTCGGATGCGGACTCCCATGGAAAATATTCTATCTTGTGTGTTTGGCATCCCCAAATTGTCAGACAAACCAAACCAATATTTATTAAATTTGTTAACTTCATTTACATTGCCCTTTTTGTTTTTCTGTGTTATACTCTATTTTATAAAAATTTTCAAGTCCGAAATGAAAGGGGGACTTTAATGCTTTACCTGGTTTCAACACCGATCGGAAATTTGGGTGATATATCCGAACGCGCCAAAGAGGTCTTAAAATCCGTTGATTTGGTTGCTTGTGAAGACACACGGACAAGCGGACAACTTTTCTCTTTGCTGGGAATAAAGGTGGCGGCCACTATTCCCTATCATGAGCATAATGCCGATAAAATGCGTCCGAAATTATTGGAAAAGTTAAAACACGGGGTCACAATCGCACTTGTATCGGATGCAGGAACACCACTTATCTCCGATCCGGGATATAAGTTGGTTCGGGATTGCTATGAAAGTGGTATAAGTGTCACAACCGTCCCTGGGGCAAATGCTGTTTTGTCGGCACTGCAACTATCGGGACTGCCGTCTAATGCTTTCTATTTTGCGGGATTTTTATCCCCCAAAGCCGGTGCCCGCAAAAAAGCCCTAAGAGAACTGGTATCCCTTAAAGCAACCTTAATTATTTATGAAACCCCCAATCGGCTTTTGGATATGCTGATGGATATAGAAAACATTTTGGGTGATCGCTTAATGGCGGTTGTGCGAGAAATGACCAAAAAGTTTGAAGAAGTCCGCCGCGCCCCAGTGTCTGAGTTAATTACTTACTATACCCAGAATGGAACTCCAAAAGGCGAACTGGTTTTGGTTATCGGAGAGTCGGTAAAAGAAAAAACTTTTGATCCGAATGATATAGATACACTGATAAAAAAAAATCTGGAAACCCATACCGTTCGCGATACAGCCGAAATAGTGGCCGATTTAGTGGGGGTCCCCAAAAAACAAATTTATAAACGTGTGGTGGAACTAAATGCCCAGTAATCATCAAAAAGGCCATTTTATGGAAAAAATCGCATGCCTATTCTTGATGGCTAAGGGATGGTGGCCGATAAAAATGAACTATGTTGTCGGGCGTGGCACAGGAGCCGGTGAGGTTGACCTGATCATGGTGCGGGGAAAAACGATTATTTTTGTAGAGATAAAATATCGTAAAACTTTGTTTCAGGCGATGGAGGCTATTACAATCCAAAATCAAATGAGGGTTGCAAAAACTTCTGCCGTTTTTTTACAACAATATCCGCGCTATCAAAAATATCGGGTACGCTATGATGCCGTTCTAATGGCTCCTCACTGTTTTCCTAAACATCTGCCCAATGCGTGGAGCGTAATGTGAAAAAAGCCCTTATTTTCCTGTTTTTATTTCTTGGGGGATGCCAATTGATTGGCACACTATCCAATGGGCTTCATCGGATCTACTCTATGGTGGCCGATGATCGGGTGGCATCGGATGATTGGTCGGATGTCGGAATTAATATGGCCGTTCGGGATGCACTTGGCAGAAAGAAGGCCGCCCTGATGATAGATGTAGAAGTGACGGTATTTGAAGGCTCTGTCCTTTTAACCGGCACTGTTCCCAGAGCCGAAGTTGTCAATGAAATTCTGTCAGCTACTTGGTCGGTTGAAGGTGTCAAAAAAGTCTATAACTATGTGCGGGTTGATACAACACCCCAAATGACCGATACGGCAACCGAGGCCGCCAAAGCAACCCAAATTAAAACGCGCCTAGCTTTAACAGCCGGTATTAATTCGGCCAATTATAAATTGGTTTTAGAGAACAAGACGATTTATTTAATGGGCATTTGTGCAGGAGAAGAAGAATACCGTAAAGTAGAAGCCGTTTTAAAAGATACAGATGGTGTTGATAAAATCATTTACTTGATGCGCCTACCAATAGAGGAATAGCCAATAAAAATTAAAAAAATCTTGCTTTACTCTACCGTTTTATGTAGAATCAGCAACAAAAATTAGAGTATATGATGAAATATATAGCTATATTCAAAAAGGAGAAAAGATGAAAATTACTTTAAAAGATGGACAGCTGTTAACCCTAAAACGTATTCGGGGCAAAGATTATGAAGATGTGATGACTTTTTTGGATAAATTCTCTCGGGATAAGGGGGCTATTTGGACAAACCAATATCCCGGTCAACCTAAAAAAGATAAAGAAAAATCTGTTGCGCACTATGAATCAAAAACCGAATTATTTCTAGGTGTTTGGGATGATAAAGAGATGATTGCAGAAGGTTCTATCAGTTTAAGCAAAATGAATCATCCATGGGTTTCTCCCCAGGCTGAATTTGCTTTAAGCATCTTGGAAAAATATACCAGTTTAGGCTTAGGCACAATTCTTTTAAAAGAGTTGGAAAAATGGGCTATTCAGAAAAAAGTTCATCGCATTAAAGCGACCGTTCGTCATAATAATAGGAGGGGCATTGGACTGTATCTGAAATCAGGCTATCAAATAGAGGGTATGGCACGCGAAACAGCCTTCTTTAACAATCAATGGCAGCATTCTTACTATATTGCAAAAATAGTTAGCTCAAAATTTTAGAATAAAAAGACTCCCCTCTGACAGGGGAACTTTCGCTTTAAATGATATAAAATTAATTTGTAATTGAAATCTTTTATTTTCTCATTGGGTAAAAGCGTTTTTATTTTTTGCAAAAATAATCTTTGCTTTTTGAAATAAAATCGGATAAGACATTTTCAACAGGAGAAATGATATGAAATATAATGATTTACCAAATTGGATAGAGTGAAACTTTTTAATCACTTGGTCCTTAATTATTTGTGCAAATTTCCAATTCATGGTGCTGCCTTTTTTTGATTAATGGTGCTTTTTTACCACAAAAATTGAGAGGACACAATATTTTTTTGTTTTTTTACATTTTTTTATTGACAATAGCATAGGAATATGGCAAATCCCAAAGAATAAAGCAAAGGAGAATAAAATGACAAAACCAGAGTGGGGATTAAAACGCAAATGTTTAAAGTGTGGCACTTTCTTTTACGATATGCGTAAAAAAAGTTTTTCTTGTCCGAAATGTGGGGAAAAGTATTCCCTTGATACTTATGAAGAAGCTAAGACAAAGCAATTACTGAATTTAGCGAAAAAAGCAGCTCCTAAATTAGATGATGAAAATTTAGATGAAAATGCCCTTCTTCAAATGACAGAGGATGTGCCTTTGGTTGACGCGGATATTGGCGCCGATAATTTGGATATGTTGGAGGAAGAAGAAACTAATGAAAATTCTTCTCCTGAGTTGACAGGGTTTGTAGAAGATTACGATTCCGAAGATAAAAATGAACGATAATTGGATGTCTTTAAAAGGGCAGTTTTTGCTAGCTACTCCGGGGATGGATGACCCATATTTTGAGCACGCTGTTATTTATATGATTTCTCATACGCAGACTGAGGGTGCGTTGGGTATTATCATTAACCGACCGGCGGAAAAAGTATCTTTAGCAGATGTTTTGGGTCAATTGAACCTGCCACATGCGGATGCGCAATTGCCTCCTCTGATATTAGGGGGACCCAGTAAGGTCACAAACGGTTTTATTTTGCATTCGGATGATTATCAAACCCTGTCCACGCGCTTGATTGCTGATGATATATATTTAACGGCGACACAGGATATTTTGCGCGATATTACCCTTAATAAAGGACCCAAGGAATTTTTAATCGCCTTGGGGTGTGCTTCATGGACGCGTGGTCAGTTAGAAGATGAATTAAGTGGTAATATTTGGCTCACCGCACCGGCAACCCACCAAATTTTGTTCCATACACCGTTTGAGGATCGTTGGCACACGACCCTTAAAAGCATCGGGATAGATTCCTATCGTTTATCCGCCGTTTCGGGTAAGGCGTAAAGTTACATTTTCTCCGGCACTTGCAAGCCCAACAAATCCGCCACCGTTTCCGCCACATGCAGGGTGTATTTCGTAAGTAGCAATCGTGATTGTTGAGTTTCCTTGTCTGCATCTTTAATCGGGCAGTCATGGTAGAATAAGTTAAAATCTTGCGCCAGTTTAAACAGGTAATCCGCAATCACATGCGGTGTCCGATTGTCATAGGCGGTCTGCACCGAATCGGGTAGGGCGTAGAGCCGTAATAACAACTGCCTTTCCGCCGGTGTTGTGATTTGAACGGTATCGCCAGCCAGCAATGTTGCCGGTTCATTCATTTTTTCTAGGACAGACTTCATTCGTACCATAGCGTATAACAGGTAGGGACCTGTTTTCCCTTCGGTACTGGTCAGTTTATCCTCATCAAACACATAATTTTTAATGCGTTCGTTAATCAAATCTGCGAATTTTAAAGCCGATACCCCGACAATCTGTGAAATACTTGCCTTTTCATCGGGGGTCAAATCGCGCCCCATTTCACCCGATTCCATTTTTTTAAGGGCTGCTTCTTTTGCTGTATCAATTAAATAGCGTAGCGTAGGTACCCCTCCCGATCGGGTCTTATAGGGCTTATTATCGGTGCCGTTAATCGTGCCGAAGCCTAAGTGCTCCAAACTGACATTTTTTGCAATTCCGATTTTTTGGGAAGCCAGAAAGACTTGCTCAAAATGAAGACCTTGACGCGCATCTACCACATATAAAATAGCATCCGGATGAAATTCCTCTACCCGTTCCTCTATTGTGGCGATATCGGTTGCCGCATACATCACGCCCCCATCGGATTTAACCATAATCACGGGTGGCAAATCGTTTCCGTTCTTGGATTTACCGAGGGGAATAATTTCCGCCCCCTGATCTTTAATCAATGTCCCGTTGGCGCGTAGCCGTTCAATCATTTTCCAAAGTCGTTCATGCACATGGCTTTCACCACGCCACAAGTCAAAGGAAACCCCTAATTCATCATACAATTTCCGAATGTCGGCAACGGACAGGCTAATAAAGTGTTTCCACAGTGCCCGATATCCCCTATGTCCGTCTTGCAATAGTTTTGTATTTTCATGCGCCCGTGCGGCAAAGGCTTCATCCTCTTTGGCGTGTTGGCTGGCAATCGGATACATGGTTTCTAAATCTTTGCCGGTAAAGGGGGCATTTTGGGGATACTCCCCCGTAAAATTTGGGTCAAAATAGGGAAGAGCGGGGTTTCTATCTTGTAATTCCGTGATCAGCAATCCCATCGGTTTTCCCCAATCGCCTAAGTGCACATCCCCGATGACTTTATCGCCGACAAAGCGACAAATGCGTTTAATGGATTCCCCAATGATGGCTGGACGCAAATGCCCCACATGTAAGGCCTTAGCCACATTCGGTCCGCCATAATCCATTACAATCGTTTTGGAAGTATCGGGGCGTTCATATCCACATTTTTTATCCGCCAAAATTGGAAATAAATTTTTTCCTAATACTTCATTTGCAATTTTCATATTAATAAAACCGGGGCCATCTACGGACACCGTTTCAAAAAAAAGATCCAGCCGCAATTTTTCGGCAATTTGTTCGGCCAATGCCCGCGGATTCTGGCGCATAGATTTTGCAAGAGGTAGGGCCCCGTTTGATTGATAATCACTGATATCCGGCCGATCCGATAAACGCACCAAAGTATTTTCCGCACTCAGTCCACAGTCAACAAATGCTTTTCTAACTTTTTCCTTAATTTGATTGAGTAAATTCATTTAATTGCAATCCTTTAAAAAAATAAAATATATCCTATGGTATCACAAATATCCCCCAAATGCAACTTTAATTTAAAGCATTTCAAGTAAATAATAGGCAGATTCAAATAGTTCTTGACATTTTGATTGAATATATGTATAATACGCCCGTTGGGCAAAGAGGCTAGAAAAAATTGGCTGCCTTCCGCCCTAATGTTAACCAACTGTAAAAGGAAGATAAAATGCCAAAATTAAAAAGCAAAAGCGCGATTAAAAAGCGTTTTAAAACAACAGCAACCGGTAAAATTAAAGGTGGTTATGTTGCCAAAAGGCACTTGTTAATCAATAAACCGAAGAAAATGAAACGCAATGCCAGGGGAAGTCATGTTTTGACAACCGTTGTTGCGAATATCGTTAAGAAGTTTATGCATTAAGGAGGTTCGCTATGGCAAGAGTAAAACGTGGTACGACAGTTCGTGCAAAACACAATAAAATTTTGAAATTGGCCAAGGGATATCGTGGTCGCAATTCCAAGGTTTATACGGTTGCAAAAGAGAAAGTTGAAAAAGGATTAAAATATGCCTATCGTGATCGGCGTAAAAAGAGAACCGAAATTCGGCAACTCTGGATCGTGCGGATCAATGCAGCTGTTCGCGAAAATGGAATGGTTTATTCTAAATTCATGAATGGGTTAAGTAAGGCAGGTATTGAATTGGATAGAAAGGTTCTGGCGGACATTGCTTTAAATGATCCGAAGGCCTTTGCCGATTTGGTAGAACAAGCCAAAAAAGCACTTTAATCTGCAACGGGTTATAAAAGTGTCACCGATTCTTCGGTGACATTTTTTTTAACGAATATTGATTTGATAGATTAAATCGGCTGGTTCGTCTATGGTTTTGGGGGCATTTCGCCATAATTTAAAAGTCGCAGTTGCGGGATAGCCCTCTATCACAAAGCTTGTTTCGGGTTGATGGGGTGATCCGTTATTACAACCACCGGGGTACCCGCAGCTGCCACCTACATGGATAAAATCACGAAAACGATAGATATGATTGGATATATTTTTTTGTTGGGTAAAGCGGATATTCTCTGTTCTTTCCGCATAGACATAGGGAACACCGAAATCAATGGCATTTCTGCCATTAAAAGAATACTGCATGTGTGGCGCCCGCATGTGATTGTTTTTCGCGATATTTTCAATGACCCCTTCATGGGATGACATATTGTAATCTACTGAAAAAGTCATCGTATCCGTCTCAAAGGAAATCTGTGTGGGCTCGGGGTAGGAAAGCGGACAATAACCGTTTTCATTCGTTAAGACCAAGGCAAATCCTTCTTCTACACTTATCAATAAAAAAGGATTATCTATAAATCGGCTTTCATCGGATTCCCCTTCAATAGACAGTTTCCCCGGACCGTAGCACAAAAGTCCTTTTAATCCCCACCATGGTTTTCCGCCTTCAATTTGCCGAAAGACAGAACTAGTGTCCGCGTGATAGGCCCCTTGGAAGAAGATGGGGTAATCGGATATCATTTTATTGCGCACGCGAAAGATTTCTTCTTTGTCCGAAAAATCCAATTCTCGTGGTGGATTAATGGGAAAAGAATATATTCCGGCCTTTGGGGCTATTACCCAACAAAGAATTATCATTAATAAAGCGTATTTTTTCATTTTCCCCTCTATTTTACGGACGATTTATATAAATCCAAAGAAACACACACTTTTTCAACCCATAAATTTGTGCTTTGCGCTGTTTTCCTTTTATCTTGTTTAAGTGGCCATGATTTTTGGGCTTTTGAGATAATTTGGTTAAGCATTTGGCGTTTAATATCCTGACGCCCGTTTTCTTCAATCATTTGCAGTCGTAATTTTGTTTCTTGCTGTTGACGGGCCATTCTGTCCCGACATTGGGCAAGGGCTTCGGCTTCTAAAAAAGCAATGTCATGATCGGCATCGGCCATCAACTGTGAACGTAGGCTTTGGCGATTTTGATAGTCGGCATAATATTGTTCTTTCAAGTGTTGTGCCTTGTCGGCCAAAGCAGTTGCTTCGTCAAATCGGTGTTGAATTAAGGTGGCTTGCCGTTCTCCAAAGTTTTTTATCATTCGCCCTAAGGGCAGTATGGCCAACAGGATAACCAATAAAAAAGCGCATGCTATCCAAAATTCGGGTGATTCAATCCAATTCATGGGGGTGTTCCTGATTTGTTAAGTGTTGGACAAGATGATAAGCCAATTTTTCCGATAGTTGCGATGCCTCCCGATTAAGGATTTGGGCCGTGCGATTGATTTTGCTTTCTGCGCGTCTGATTTTTCCTTTTAATTGCAGTTCGTTTTTATTTTCGGCTTGATTGACTTTGTGATTGATTTCCTGATAGGCTTTTTGGATTTTTTTGTTCTTTTCTTTTTCGGCATCCATCATATAAGTTTGATACCGTTGATGATAGTTCATAGCCTCCCGATTGAATTTTTCGGCGCGATCCAAAATTTCCCGAATTTTATGCTCACGATCATTGATGGTTTCATCCAACATCGGGCAGATTAACTGACTCATCATCAGGTAAAGGAACCCAAAGCTGATCAATAACCAAAAAATTTGTGTGCCGTAAAAAGCCGTTTCAAATTGAGGCATCTGAATCCTTTACATATACAACATAATAATTGCCAGCCCCAAAGCATATAAAGCAATGGCTTCTGTAATTGCGGCTCCACCCCAAGCAAAAAGGCTGACATCATTTTTGACTTCGGGATTGCGGCTAACGGCGGAAATAATGGTCACCCAAATTTGGGAAACGCCTTTGGCAACCCCCAACATAACCAAACTGATTAATCCGATTGATAGGTATTTTGCCGCTTCTGCAATGTATTGTAGTGTTTGTTGTTCCATATTTTTTTTCCTTTCACGAATGCATATTCAGGGCTTCCCCCAAATAAATACTGGTTAAAATTGTATAGATATAGGCTTGTAAAAAGGCGATTCCGGCCTCAAATAAAATCATGATCCCCACGAATAGCAGGGGAAATGCGCCCGCTAAACCGGATGTATAAACAAATCCTGCTAAAATTTTTAGCAAAATATGACCGACGACCATATTCATGACCAGACGAACGGTTAGGCTAAACGGTTTAGCAATAAAGGATATGATTTCTATGGGGACAACGATCGGGGCAACAGGCCATGGGATACCATTCGGTAAAAAAGTACGAAACCACCGCCATTTGTGGTGATAAAGTCCAACCCCTGCCGATATCAATAGTCCCAATAGAGCAAATGCCCCTACCGGTGCCAATTGGCTGGTAAAGGTAAAGCTATATGGCGCAAGTCCCAATAAATTTCCCATAAAGACCATAATGAAGACACTGAACACAAAGGGGACATAGGCCTGATATTTATCCCCGATTGTATCTTTGGCGGTTGCGATGATAAAGCGGTAGAGGGCTTCAACGACCGCTTGCCCCGTTGTTGGGATAATTTTTTGCGGATAGATTAGAATCCATAGCATAAATACACCAATAACCGCCGATAGCAACATAAAAATAGCCGAATTCGTTAGGGATAGATTCCAACCCCCGATAGACAGAGGAATGATTGTTTGAACGGTAAATTGGTGCAGCGGATTCATTTTTTCTTTTTTCCCTCTTGTATGGCATAGCGTGCGGTAGAGTATAGACCGGCCACTCCACCAAGGAGTGTTAACCCTGCTGTTAATAAGACACTGGTTCCGAAAAATTTTTGCAAGAAAAGCCCTACGGCACATCCCACAAAGATGCATCCCAATAAGTCTGTTAAAATTGTGATCAAGATATTATAGCCGTTTATCCCCGGATCAATTCGCATAGGCTTGTCGGTTTTGCTTTTCATGGCTTTGATTTCAAGATCCAGTTGCTCAGTTTCTTTGGTCATTATGGGATGAGGGCCTCTATTTCTGGTATAATTTTAGGATCTGCTCCCACGAATGTTTTACGCTTTATCCCCTGAACCACGACGACAGTCGGCATGGCGCGCACGCGATACATCTGCGCCAAGTTATTGCGTTGTTCCAAGACCGTTTGTTCCAGTTTCAGGTTGCTCAGGCATCTTTCCTGCGATTTGGCATTTAATCCGGCCTCGCCGGCAAAAGCTTTTAATTTTTTTTCATATCCGCTACCATGAGACCAAGCCTCTTGGTTTTGATAGACCTGATTCATAAAGCGTTCATATTGGGGATTTGTCATACACCGCGCCATTTTTGCCACAGCCATAGAACGCACATCATGTCCCATATCAACGACTTTAATTTGGGCGCGTCCCGAATCGGCTAGGTCTTTAATAAGGGTTGGCATAATATCCGCATGGAAGGCCGCACAATGCGGGCAAGACGGTGAAGTGAATACATATACCAAATGATCGCTGTTAGTTCCAAAAGTCCTCAGTTGTTCGGCATTAACGGTCGGCGCAGCGTTAGCAACCGACACACCAATACACATCACGGTTATCCAAGTTAACAGACGCATTTTTACCTCCGATCGTTCATAAAGTATAAAATCAGGCGAAATAAGTTAATGAAATCCAGATAGAGTGCCAAAGCCCCCGAAATAGCCAAAGCATTTTTTTGATCATCTGAATACAAATCGTTATACATCAACTTTAATTTTTGGGTATCATAGGCCGTTAACCCCACAAAGATAATAACCGATAACACCATCACGGCAAAGTTGACGGCACTTGATCCAAGGAAGATATTAACGATTCCAGCCAATATCACGCCCACAAGCCCCATAAACAGGAATCCGCCCCAACCGGCTAAGGATCTCTGTGTGGTATATCCGTAAAGGCTCAGGCCGGCGAAACTGCCCGCCGTCACAAGGAATGCTTGAAAAATGGCGACATTTTGATAGAACAGGAATATGTTTGAAAGAGACACCCCCATCAACACCGAAAATAGCCAGAATAGTCCTTGTGCTTTGGCAACGCGCATATGTCCGATTGCCGAAGAGATCATAAAAATCAGGATTAAGGGCGAAAAAATGGCCACCCAACCCCATATAGAATAAGTCAGTCCCTGCGCCGTTTGTCGGTAGAACAGGTTCATTAAGGGCGAATGAACGGTGCCATAGGCCACCAGCCCCGACAAAGCCAAACCGCCCGCCATATAGTTATAAACTTTTCCGAAATAGGCCCGCATACCGTCGGCCATTTTTTCAACTGCGTCAAAGGGGCGCCCCCCCATTTGAAATGGCATAATATTTTCTCCTTTACAATGATGTTATAGCCTTTTCCCAAATAAAAAACAAGGCTTTTATTGTAAAAAATCAAGAGGGCAGGGATAATTATTGCAAATAGACATAAAAAAAGAGAGGCATAACGCCTCTCTTTCTGGGATAATTGGAATTAGAATCCAAATGTGACCCCGACCTTGTAGGACAAGCTGTCGTTGCCGCCATAGGCTGCACCGGCGTTGAGCAATGTCCGATCGTTGATGTAGTGGAATGCACCAACGGCCAAAGCCTGATTGTATTTGTATCCGCCCAAAGCCGCACTGATTTGCGTTTTGTGGACATGATCCAACGGCACAAGACCGGCCAAAGCGTTGTTGGCGGCCAAGCCTTTTTCCAATTTGGTTTCCAATTTGTTGATTTTGGAATCCAAACGGGCAAAGTTGGCTTCGTTGGCGGCCTGTGTATTGGCGGCGGAGGTTGCTTGTTGTTGCAAGTATCCGGCTAAAGTATTACCCGCTGCGGCACCGCTATTAAGCACGGCCTCTAAATCCGCTTTACTGCCCAACATTTCTTCTAAGTTGGCACTGATGGCATTTAGATGATCGGCAATAGCCGGTGTTGAGGTTGTGGTATCGGCCAAATAATCACCTTCGACACCCGTTAAATTACCAATGGCGGTTGTGCGTGCGGTGGCTTCATCTGTAATGGCCTTATTGACGTCTGCAATCGCATCTTGGCGATTTTTCACTTCGGCATCAATTGCGGCTCTAACGGTATTTGTTGTGTCAAAACCAGTGCCCAATAAACCATCTGTGTAACCTTTGGCATTCGTTTCGGCTGTATCGGCATAACCTTTTGCAATTGTTTTTACAGAACCAGCAGCACCTTCAGCACCGTTCAATGTCGCAATCGCAGCAGTGTTCGTTGCAACAGCACCGTTAGCCAATTGATCTGTATAGGCTTTGGCATTCGATTCGGCTGTATCGGCATAACCTTTTGCAATTGTTTTCACAGAACCAGCAGCACCTTCATCACCTTTCAATACGGCGATCGCATCAGCATTGGTCTTGATTTGTGTATCCAATGCCTTATCAGCAGCGGTTAAGGTTTCTGCATTTGCCAGGTAATTTGTGCCGGTATATTCGTTTTTCACCGCATCAGGATTGGCTGATGTGATACCCAATGTTTCATCAACCCATTGTTGCTTGTCGGCAAAAATGGTTTCTGCTTCGGTCTTTAACCCAGCAATCGCGGCGGTATTAGCATTGATTGCACCAACCAATGTTTTGTCTGCGCTTTCATCTGTCAAGGCCTCTAAACGGGCAACCAAGCCAGTGTCTGCATTATCCGGATCTGCCAAGTTATAGCCGATATCTTGTGACAACAAACCTTCTTTTGTTGTAATCAAGTCTGTGATACCTTCTGTAACCGCTGTGCGAATCGCACCACCTTCGTCTAAACCACGGGTAATGGCGGCATCAGCGCGTTCGTCAACCGCAATTTGGACAGAGCTGGAATATGCAGTATATTCTCCATTTTCTTTGTTGTATGCGACGGTATCCCGTAAGAACGCTTCATCGGCTTTCCGATAATCCGCATTGGCGGTGTTATAGGCATCTTCTGCAGCGGTCAAGGCCTTGCTATAACCACTGTTGGCATTGTCATAGGCATCAACCAAAGTGTTGAAAGCGGCGCGTTCTGTGTTGTAATTTTCAATGGCTTTGCGATAGTCCGTATCATCTGCATTATATTGCCCCAAAGCACCACCTGTACCGTCGCCTTTATAGGCCGCAGAATCTTCCCCATATTTGAGGAACACTGCCAAAGCGGCATCATTACCAACTACATCTCCCATCTCCGTTTCAGTGGTGAAATAGACCTTATTTGAACCATCCCAATAGTAGTATTTGGTGACATCCACACCATCCGAAACATTTCCAATGGTGGCATCACCATCCCGTCCACCCTTTGTCGGATCAATCGTTGACAGGGCAAAAGTGTAGTCGGCTTTATTCAGGTGTGTTGTATCATCCAAAACCAGCAAGCCATTATCACCTTTTGCCAATTTCTCGGCATCCAATAATGATTTCAATGTGATGGTTTCTGCTGTTCCTGTGTGGTTATCCGTGTATTTGAAAAAGGCTAAACCTTCGGTGCTACCCAATGCGGCACTAACAGTCGGGTCATCCGTAGCCGTTGCACCTAATTGGAATTTATAGCCGGATCCTTCGGTTGTTTTTTGCGTGTATAATTGGGAATCATTACGGGCGATTTGATCCGTATATGTTCCGTAACCGGTTCTTCCGGTTAAATCCGCTGCGGTGGCATTATTCAATGCGGTAAGCGCATCCGAATTAACAGAAATCAAACCTGTATTCATATTTCCGGCAACATATTCATCACTAGTATTTATAGAACCACTTGTTCCGTTATCCTTATAGGTTGTTTTAGTACCACCCAATGTGAATTGATATTCATCCACCGCCGGCGTGCCGTCCGTCACCGACAATGATGAAGCACTATCTGTGCGGTAAGCAGAGTTGCTGGCATCATATTTGCCGTCCGAATAGGTTGTATTCCGGATGTTGTCGGCAATTTCTTTAATTGCTTCTGCTTTTACAGCACTATAAATGGCGGATGATGTATTATTCAAATCACCTTGCACTGCTGTGCGTGCAGCTGCGACGCTTTCAGTTTTCGTATAAACATCAGCCGCATTGGCTTTTGTGCCTAATTTAGTATCAATTTCATCTGTTGTGTAGATACTTGTCTTAGTTTGTTCAATAGTCCCAAGTGTAGAACCTCTGACATTTGTCACCACATTAACGGTGGCGCTTGCCGATGTGGCGGCGAACAAGCCGATCGCCACAGCGTTCAAAAAGAA
>JAXFZX010000021.1:0-5781 GCA_034184445.1 Pseudomonadota bacterium
ACCGGCTCCTGTGGTGGCCCCTGTGGTAGTTCCTGCGCGTCCGCCTGTTTTCTATCGTCCGCCGGTTCGGAGGCACAGACATCAACATCGTCCGTTACCGCCGCCACCGCCGCGTTGCAGACCGACGCATTGCCGTTAAGGGTTATGAAAAAACCGTATGGCGTTTGCCATACGGTTTTTGTATGGAAGAATAAATTATCTTCCGCACGGAGAGAGCACTTCAATTAAAGAAATACCGAACCAGTATTCATTTTCGCAAACTTTGCCACTACCATCATGGCCACGAACGCCCATGCAAGCGGTTAAAGAAGTTAAAGCTAAAACGGCAACAGCCATTACCAATAATTTTTTCATTTTATAATCCTTTCATTTTATTAACAGGTAAGGGGAAATATTCCTTAACCTTAACGGCATCATATCGTATGCCAAATCAAAAATCAAGCTTTTTTATTTCTTTTGGAAAAATTTTATATGGATAAATATTATCTTGCGTTTTTACGATAATTCATATAATATAACATTCAATTAAATATAGGATGAATACATGACTTTTAATTAGCTCCATTTGGTAGATTTATATCGGAAAATAATTTGCTTTTCTAAACGTTCTAAAACGACTACGGTTGATGTTTCTAAATGTTGTGGGGGGGCACCTGGATGAGTTGCTGTGGTTGTGGCGCTTGCTATGCGGTCTGCCCTATTCATGCCATTTCTATGGTTCAAGATAATGAAGGATTTTGGATTCCCAAAATCAATCAAAAAAAGTGTATTCATTGTGGAAAATGTGAACGGGTATGTTCTTATAACCACCCGAATTTAAATACTAAAAAGCCTAATAATGGATATGCCATGTATACCACGAATGCCGATATTCGGGCAAATTCTTCGTCTGGTGGAATATTTTATCTATTAGCCGATGAAATGATTAGGCGTGGAGGTTATGTATGTGGCGCGACTTACACTTATGATCAAGGGTGTTATCATATTATGGTTGATGATTATTATGGTCTTGAAAAATTAAGGCGATCAAAATATATTCAAAGTAAAGTTGGCGAGACTTTTCATCAAACAAAGGAATTATTAGAATTAGGAAAATGGGTATTATATTCGGGAACACCTTGCCAAATTATGGGATTAAAAAATTATCTTGGAAAAGAGTATGACCGATTATTAACGATAGATTTAATTTGTCATGGCACGCCGTCCCAACGGGTGTGGGATGCTTATTTGGCGGATAATTTCCCTCATGAAAAGGTTCAACATCTTAATTTTCGCGATAAAAAAACAGGTTGGGGAAATTATGCTGTCTCTATCAAAACAAATAAATCGTTTGTTCTGACTCCACACGATTATAATTCATTTATAGCAGGCTTTTTAAAGGATATTTACCTGTGTAACAGTTGTTATTCTTGTCCTTTCCACAGCACAAAACGGCCAGCTGACATTACATTGGGTGATTTTTGGGGTGTGGGACGGGTTGATGAGACATTAAATGATAATAAGGGGACAAGTCTTGTTCTTCTCAACTCAGATAAAGGAAGATTTTTTTTGAGTGCAATTAACCCTGATTTATATTTTGTTAAAGCATACCCGATTGATCATATTCTGCCGTATAACCTGATGTTAAGGGGAGCACCTACTAAAAAATATAACAGATCCTTATTTTTTGCCTTAATGCGTGAAGGGGGATTCAAATATGCCTTTAATCGTATAGTGGATACATCCAAAAATGTGGCGATTTTGAATTTATGGCATACCCATAATTATGGAGCTATTTTAACGGCATGGGCATTACAAACAGTTTTGTTAAAAATGGGATATAATCCGACATTGGTAAAAAATGATTATTGGTGCGGTAAATCAAACTGGCGCGATGTTTTTTCCGATTTTGAATCGGAATTATATGCTATTGATGATTTGAAGGATTCAAATGATCTAAAACGCTTAAATCTATATCATGATAATTTTATTGTTGGTAGTGATCAAGTCTGGAGATATTTGTATACATGGAGGGATTATAAAAATTATTTCTTATCTTTTGTGAATCAAAATAAACGAAAAATTGCTTATGCGGCCAGTTTCGGAATAAAGGAACATGAAGGTCCCCTCGGTGTCCAGCAGGAAATTTCAAATTATCTAAAATCTTTTTGTGCCATCTCTGTGCGTGAAAAAAGCGGTGTTGATATTTGTCGGGACACTTTTTCCGTTCAGGCACAAGCAGTTTTTGACCCTGTATTTCTATTGAAAACGGAAGATTGGAATTATTTATTGCAAAAATCTACTGTTGATATCAGTAAGACCTGTCTTACCTATTTTCTTTATGAAGACGCAGTTATAAAAAAATCCATTGAACGAATTCTACATGAAGAAAAATTATCCCGCAGTTCTATTAAGATTTGTGATACGACTGTGTATGATTTTTTAAAAAGTATTAAGACTGCAAAAAAAATTATGACAGATTCATTTCATGGGATATGTTTTGCGATTATTTTTCAAAAGGATTTTATCTGTGTGAATTATAAAAATCAGACAAGAGGCGAAGAAAGATTACTATCCCTATTATCGGATTTAGGGTTGCTTGACCGTATGTTTTATAATTTGGAGGAGGTGGATTGGGCAAAAATTCCACCGATTGATTATGATAAAGTCAATTTGATAATCAAACAAAAACGAACTGAAGGCCTTGATTTTTTGATCAAAGCTTTAAATGGCCCTATTCTGAAAAGATAGAGTGCCCATAAATATATTATGATCGGATGTATTGATCCCATGAAAAGCGGATACGGGCAGATAGGGACTGTGTTCATACTTACCGTTCCCATTGCTTGAAAAGTATGTTTGAAACAAAAAATGTCAAGTTTTTTATAAAATCAAACTTAGCGTGGAGCTGTATCAGCAGTTAATTCCAAAGCTTGCAATGCCTTAATGCGATCACGAATACGACCGGCTTCTTCAAAGTTAAGGGCTTCAGCCTCTTGATGCATTTGCTTCTTTAACTTCTCAATTGTATCTGCCACATTTTGAATATCCCCGACAGGATGCGGCGTTGTGACTTCCTTATTCTGATTTTGTTCACCAAAATCTTTGATCAGGTTTGGAATTTCTTTCTGAATTGTTTTGGGAACAATGTGATGTTCGGTATTAAAGGCTATTTGTTTATCACGTCGTCTTTTGGTTTCTGTCATGGCTATGCGCATGGATTCTGTAATCTTATCTGCATACAGAATGACTCGCCCGTTGGCATTTCTGGCGGCACGCCCCATTGTTTGGATAAGGGAGGTGCTTGATCGTAAAAATCCCTCTTTATCAGCATCCAAAACGGCGACCAATTCAACCTCTGGGATATCAAGCCCCTCGCGCAATAGGTTAATCCCAACCAATACATCAAATGTCCCAAGCCGTAAATCCCGAATGATTTGGATGCGCTCTAATGTATCAATATCCGAATGCATATACTTGGCTTTAACACCGTTTTCAATTAAGAATTCAGTTAAATTTTCGGCCATTTTTTTTGTCAGGGTTGTCACCAAAACACGACCGTTTCGCTTTGCCACAAGTTGACATTCGGCGATTAAATCCTCTACTTGGCTTATAATCGGACGCACAACACATTCGGGATCTAAAAGGCCGGTCGGACGAATAATTTGTTCGGTAAATACGCCACGGGTCTGTTCCATTTCCCAAGGTCCCGGAGTCGCCGATACAAAAATCGTTTGCGGACGCATATGATCCCATTCTTCAAACTTTAAAGGACGATTATCCAAACAACTAGGCAAACGGAAACCATATTCGGACAAAGTCGTTTTGCGTGATCTGTCACCTCGGTACATGGCACCTATTTGGGGGATTGTCACATGACTTTCATCCACGAATAAGAGTGAATCTGGGGGCAGGTATTCAAATAAAGTTGGAGGGGCTTCACCGGCTCTGCGCCCCGTAAGGTGGCGTGAATAGTTTTCTATGCCTTTGCAGGAACCGGTGGCCTCCATCATTTCAAGGTCATATTTTGTGCGACTGGCAAGTCGTTGTGCTTCCAATACTTGACCGGTTGTTTCATAATAGGCCAATCTTTCCTTTAATTCTGCCTTAATGGTTTTTATGGCCTGCGATAGGGCAGGGCGTGGAGTCACATAGTGACTGGCCGGAAAGACCGTTATTTCGGGAAGACTTAATTTTTTTTGCCCTGTCAACGGATCAAATTCATAAATGCTTTCAATATCGTCACCGAAAAATGAAATCCGCCATGCCAAATCTTCATAATGGCTGGGGAAAATGTCTAAAATATCACCGTTCCGACGAAAAGTCCCTCGCTCAAAAGCTATATCATTGCGTATATATTGTAATTCTGCTAATTTTCGCGTTAAATCCTGCATATCAACTGTATCACCAGTTTTTAATGTAAAAGCCATAGAAGAATAGCTTTCGGCATCGCCAATACCGTAAATACAGGATACAGATGATACAATAATTACATCGCGCCGTTCCAAAATATGACGCGTGACCGAATGGCGCAGGCGATCAATTTGCTCGTTAATGGCGGAATCTTTTTCAATGTAAGTATCTGTTCGGGGGATATAGGCCTCAGGCTGATAATAATCATAATAGGATACGAAGTATTCCACCGCATTCTCTGGAAAAAACGACTTCATTTCGGCATATAACTGTGCAGCCAAAGTTTTATTATGTGCTAAAATAAGAGCCGGCCGGCGAGTTCTGTGAATAATTTGTGCCATGGTGTAGGTTTTACCTGAGCCGGTAATGCCTAGTAAAACCTGATTTTTTTTACCGTCACTTAATCCCTTGATCAACTCATCAATGGCCTGAGGTTGGTCTCCGGCTGGACTAAATTCGGAATGTAGTTTAAAGTCGGCATCCCCCGTTAATTCGGGCCGATGATAAAGCGGTATCATTTTTTACGGCCTTTTTTCCTTGGGGGATTCTTTTTTAGGGGAATATACATCATCTCTTTTTTTAATTCTGAAAAGCCCTGCTTTAAATCTGAGCCTAAGTCCCGAAACCGAACCCGAGGAACCGCCCACCGCTTAAATTGATAACATGTAATAAATAAAATGAGAGCTGTCACGAATACGATGCTTCCCCATTGGGATGCGTTCAAATTAGCAAGTCCGAAAAACGACAATAAAATCAAAATCAAAAATAAAGTATGGATTAACTTTTTGGGATTGATGCCCGTGTCAAAGGCTTGCTCTATGAAAAAAGGTGTCAATGGTACACAAAAACGGCGAGCCACAACCCAACTGCATATTGTGGATAAAATTACCTCGGTCGCACTATAACTGTATAGGACGGGCGGAGTACCGTAGTATCCTTTTGCCATCATAAATATCCAAAAATAGCCCAAACAAAATCCGGCCAAGGGTGCGGCAAAATCACCCAAGATAGGTTGACCAAAATAGACTTTAACCGTTTGAGAAACGGCAATTGTTCCCACAAAAGCGCATAGTAAGAAATAGCCTACCTCAACCGGGACAAAACCCCGTTGAACCAAAAAAATAATCAATACTCCTTGAGCCATCCATGTTAAGTTAGAATACCATGGCACCCGATCCATCATCATAAACAGGCGCATCATAGCATATAACGATAGGGCTAGAACAGTATATCCTCCCAGTGATCCCAGCATTGAAAATAGGGGCAATTGAATCGGTAACATCAGAACAGATAAAAGGCATACGGTTAAAAAAAACACCTCTCGCCAAAACCCATTTAGACGCGATTGAATCCACAATAATCCGCACACTACCCCTAATGCAACGAAAG
>JAXFZX010000022.1:0-12749 GCA_034184445.1 Pseudomonadota bacterium
CAAAATAATTGAAGAAAGTCTTTCCTTGAATAAATGCCCATCCGTTGTAAAAATGGTAATTATATAGATCATAATAAATTTCTTGCCTTGTCCCGGCACACCATATTCCGCATCCGATGATTGCGCATAGGGTGAATAATAAGATTCGTTTATTCATAGAACAACTTATACTTTTGATAAAATTAAATGTCAATAAAAAAAATTGACATTTAATTCTGTTTCATTTATCTTATTCCCGAAAGGATACATATCATGAAATCACCCCATACTGGCATTAAGCGCATTATCAAGGCTTTTACATACTCTTATGACGGTTTAACGGCTTCTTTTCAATCAGAGGCTGCCTTTCGTCAAGATATCTTATTTTGTCTAATAATGGGATTACTTTTGTTTTTTCTGCCCGTTCATGGGCTGGAAACGGTATTGATGCTTTTTTCATTGCTCTTTATTTTGTTCGCAGAGCTGGTTAATACGGCATTAGAAACCATTGTGGACAGGGTGGGGGCCGATTATCATATTTTGTCCAAAAAGGCCAAAGATATTGGTAGCCTTTTGGTTTTAATGGCGTTTATTCAATGGGCAATGATTTGGGGATGGATTTTGATTCCAAAGTTTTTATTATAATAACAAAATGCCACCGACTAACGCCGATGGCAAAAACTCTATTCACCGAAAAGATAACTATAAATTACCCAACCGGATATTACTTGATTTTCTTTTCACCAAACTCTTCATGTTTGCGTGTTTTCTTATCATATTTACGGAAAGAATACTTTTCCGTTTTTGTGCGTGGATTTTTCTTTGCTGTATAGAAAGTACCTGTTCCAGCTTTGCTTTCCAATTTGATTTTAACGACTGTTGGTTTTGCCATTTGAATATTCCTCTTACTAAGTTAAACTGTGGCGATTATAGTTTCTTTTTTTTTGAATGTCAAGAAAAAAATAGAACTTTCCCCACTGATTTTTTACCGGATAAGTTAGGAAAGGTGACTATTTATTCTCAACTGCCCCAATGGTTGCCTTAATTCGGCGAACACCTTTACTGGAACTTTCCTCTTTCATGATGCGGAAAGATTTAAGGATTCCCGTATGCGTCACATGTGGGCCAGCACAAATTTCTTTACTGAAATCCCCGATAGAATAGACTGTCACCCGATCACCGTATTTGTTTGCAAACAAGCCTATGGCTGTTGTTTTTTTAGCATCTTCCAAAGACATTTCTTCGCAAATAACGGGTAAATCGTCCTGAATAACCTTATTGACAATATCTTCCACTTTTTTAAGATCTTCCGGAGACACTTTTTCGGGATGAGAAAAATCAAACCGCAAGCGCTCTGCGGTAATATGAGATCCGCGTTGTTCAACATGTGGACCAAGGACTTGACGCAGAGCCTGGTGCAATAAATGAGTTGCTGTATGCAGCGCGGTTGTCTCTTCCTTATGATCGGCTAAACCGCATGGTGCCGATTCGCCTCTGGAAATATCTTGATGGTGTTTAAAGGCAACTTCGTATCCAGCCATATCAACTTGAAGTCCTTTTTCCTTAGCCATAGCGATGGTCATTTCCTTGGGATATCCATATGTTTGTGCCAAATCAAAGATGACGGCTCCGTTTAAAATCCCATTTTGGATATTTTGAGGGTTTGAAACAGCTTTTTCAAACATGTGAATACCCTTAATCAATGTTTTTGAAAAATCCTTTTCCTCTGCATCAAAAGCCGCTAAAATAGCTTCTTTGTTTTGTTTTAATTCTGGATAATAATCCCCATATAATTCAATTACCTTCTCCGCAAGTGGTAAGGCAAAACCTTGTTTCAGGTTCAATTTATGCCCTTCGCCAAGCATTCGGCGGACAATACGGCGTAATTGATATTGCTGGTCTTTATTTCCCGGTGTAATCCCTTCGGCCATGATAAAGGTTGCTGCCCGCACATGATCAACAATGATACGTTCGCTGCGGTTTTTCTCGGCAGTTAGAGGCTTATTTTCCATTTGGAACAAAATATCAAAAACCGGTTGAAACAGCTCTGTATCATAGCATGATTTTTTTCCTTCCAAAATAGCCAAAACCCGTTCATATCCCATACCGGTATCAATGTTGGGATGCTCTAATTTTGTGAAAGTACCGTCTGTTTGCTTATTATATTGCATAAAGACATCATTCCAAATTTCAACCCATAATTTGTTATCGGGGTCAAAAACTTCTGGTGCGGGATCTGTCCCTGTCCAATAGAACATTTCGGTATCCGGACCGCAAGGACCCGTTGTGCCGGCAGGTCCCCACCAATTATCCTCCTTAGGCAATTTTGCGATTCGGCTTGGAGATACCCCCAGGCTTACCCATAAATCATAGGCTTCCTGATCAAATGGGGCTTCATCATTGCCCTTAAAAACCGTAAAGGCTAGTTTTGAAAGTGGAATACCAAGCCAATTGGGGCTTGTCAAAAACTCAAAACTGTTTTTAATGGCTGTTTCTTTGAAATAATCCCCGATGGACCAGTTTCCCAACATTTCAAAAAAAGTCAAATGCACATTATCACCGACCTCATCAATATCGCCGGTACGAATACACTTTTGATAATCCACCAAACGTTTTCCAGCAGGATGCGGTGTCCCCAATAAATAGGGGACCAAGGGATGCATTCCCGCCATGGTAAAAAGGACAGTTGGATCATTTTCGGGAACCAAAGGGGCGCTTTTAATTTCCACATGCCCTTTTGACACAAAAAAGTCAATAAATTTTTTTCTCAGTTCTATCGCGTTCATTATATACTCCTTTTGTTTTTTGAAGATTCTACGCTTTTTTCCGATAAAAGTCAACAACTATAAAAAATATCTGATTGATGTTTCATTTTTCTCTCTTGCAATTTTGTTTAAGGTGTGATATCTTGCGCCTAGGGGTAGTTGATGAATTTGAAAAATAAAATAACATGTTTTGTGTCTGCCGACCAGCGGAAAAATGAAGAACTGTCGGATACATTTGTACGCCTGATAAAAAACAAAAAAAAGTCTGATGAATTCCTAAAAATCATCATCCAAAACCCCCGAGATAATAAAGATGCTTATCGCTTTTTTTGCGATTCGTTTCGGGGGACTGAGTTGAAACATCGTTGGTATGACATGTATTTAAAGATATATACAAATTTTATGAATGATTTGTTTCATCAGGTTAAGCATATTGAAGACATATTAAAAATTATTCCGAATTTAACACCTTGGACACTTGAACAACGATTTGGAACGATAAAGGTTGGTCGTGTGCCACGAGATTTTATCTCGGAAAAACACTTTTTAAACCTGATATCCCACATTCATAATGCACGAGTGGTTAAAACTTTTAAAAGGATCAAAAAATTGGAATGCCATTTACCCGATTTTAAAAAAGCATTCCCCGATGTAAAAAAAATAGATTGGTTTGACTTAACTGCCCGTTCTGTTTTTTTAAAGGATTTAATGCAAAAAAAGTGTGGCTTTCCCTTTTTTATTCATCAAGATAATATCCGATATACGGTCACTTTTTTGTGTAATCCGTATTCCTCAAAAATGGTTTTTCGTGTGCAATTACCTAATTTAAAAACTTTTATTTTAAAATTAAGTCCCTATCGTTTTTTGACAACATTAAATGATCGTGTGCGTAAAGAGCATGAAAATATGGCGATTCGTGCTGATTCTACTTATTCAGATGCCTTATTAGAATTTTATTTGAAATTAAATGAATGTCCACATGCACCAGATATATTATACTATAATTATGATTATGAGGTTGCTTTATATCACATTGAAACGGGAAAGCCATTTCATACGGGGCAGAATAAGAATAAATATCTGGATTTTTGTTCATTTAATACATGTGTTGTTCCGGATTCTATGAATTTAGGGGTATATGTGAATGATATAAATGCGGGGAATTTTTTGCTATCCGATCGGGATAAATGTGTTAAGATAATAGACATCGGGCACGCCTCATTTATGAATCCCCTAACACCGGGTGTTCCTGGGCTCACATTTACATTGGGGAATTTATGCGGTCGTGATTATTTGTCTGTTTATGGTGTCGGGGAGGTTTTAGATGATTGATGAATCCTATATCAAAGTATTGGCAAAAGGTTTAAATACACGGGATATTCAATCTTTATCCGTCATAATGGGGCCGAATGAACTGAAACAGGTGTTAAAGGACTTATCCCCTACTGATTTTGATGATGGGAAACGTTTGATTACACTGCATACACATACAACGGTATCGGATGGTCAAGTTGCTCCTTTGGATTATTTAGATAATGCTCTGTCATTTAAGGAAAAATATGGATATCATGAGTTGATTTTAGCAATCACCGATCATGATGAAATTTCGGGATTACCGATTGTTTTAAAAAAAGCCCAAAAGAATCCAGAAAAATATCGTGGTATCAGACTTGTTTTAGGGTGTGAGTTAAGCCTTGCCTATTTTGATGAGAGGTTGAGACGTCCCGTTGATTTTGAAGTGTTGCATTATGGAATTAATCCGTTTGATAAAGCATATCAGAAGTGGCTTTGTGATTTACGCCGTTCCCGTCAACAAATATTGCCTGCTATATTTGATTTTTTCAAAAATAAATACCCATGGGCTCAGCTGGATATCAATGAATTTAAAGCGATTCATCCTTCTTTAAGCAAGGGCTTTGGATGCTATTTAGCCTATATGACACCGCGATATATTGTGGATAAAGTCGGTGATCCAACCCAAAATGAATTTATTTGGGATTATTTTAGACGCCTTGGTACCCCTTTTTCCGATATACCTGATATTCCCTTTTGGCACACGTTAGATGATGTTATAGCGCGTGTACGGGCTCATCAATTTGGATTTTTGAGTATGGCTCATCCTTATCGCCTGCAACTAGAAGGAAAAATTTGTGAATCCGGCACAAACTTTTTGTCCTATTTTTTGAATACAATAAAACAAAAAGGTGTTGAAGGCCTTGAAATATTTTATTCACAACTAAAACAACCACTTTCCCGTTCTTTTGATTATATGGTAAAAGGGTGTATGCCGATTTCCGATACGGACAGGTGGGTTAAAACGATTTTGGATTTTGCCCAAAACAATGATGTGATAAAGACCGGAGGAACGGATAGCCATTCTGATTTTTTAGCCGGTCGGAAAAGAGAAATAACGGTTCGTTTAGCAAATCTTTTAGATAAATATAAGCCTCTGATCAGAGAAGGATACGGGGTTTTAGATAAAGAAGTGACATTGGGTATGCCGGCACCGTGTATGCCACCTGAAAGTGCCTATAAAAATACGGGAATAGGATCGGATGTCGGGGCTGGGGCGCTGCGGATTGCTAATTTTTTCGGTGGCCTTTTTGATAAGATTCAATTAGGTCCTATGGGGCGCACGATGCGACAGGCCAAACACTCTCCCTATGTATCCGATTTATCCCCAAATCCATTTTTTATCCCGTTGGAAGAGTTAGTTTCTAAAGGAATGTTGTCTTCCGATACATTAGATGAAATTTATCAGATCCCCAAACAAGACGGTTTTATAGACTTTGATATCGTAGAACGGGTGTATGATCGTGCTCTGCATCAGGCCTATAAGGCGACTCAAACCAAAAAATCATACGATGCGTTTATCGCGGATTTATATCAAAAAACACATATTAACTTGCCCGCTAAATACATTGCCGATTTACAGGTTCGGATTCCTCCTGATCTTGATGGTCTGACACCCGATTTATTTTTAAAAGGATATTCATTGGGCACCCCACCAGATCAATTTATAAATCAGGCACGTAATTGGCACTTTCCCGTTTTTGATCCCCAAAAAATATTTAACCCCGATGGCACATTGGGTATAGCGGGACAAACTTGGCAAAAG
This sequence comes from Pseudomonadota bacterium, assembly GCA_034184445.1. GTDB lineage: Bacteria > Pseudomonadota > Alphaproteobacteria > CAAHEQ01 > UBA3637 > CALXZG01. Next base: position 5,863 of record JAXFZX010000022.1, read on the forward strand.
TTGATTGATACGGTTTTAAAAAATGCCAAAGGGGGGCTTCGGATAGATCATTATATCGGTTTTGTCAATCCGTTTGTGATTTCTGATGAAGATTCCAATGATTGCGGAAGACTTTATTCTTCACCCACGCATTCCAAGCTCGGTACATATTTAAAATCTGATTTTTCGGACATAACGCGCCAAATCATTTTAAAAACAGCTGAAAAGAATGGATTAACTTCGCGTGATATTTATGTTGAAGATGTCGGTTCGCGTCCCGAACAGTTGGATGATGTTATGCAAAAGTGTGGGTTGGGTAGGCTTCTTATTGCTGAATTTTTAGAACCGGATGATTGGAATCATATGTATCATTTGGCGTTAGCACATCCAAATGATGTTGCGGTTTTGGATACACATGATACCCCCTCTATCCAAATGTTTTTTGACGCGCTTTCAGATGATAAAAAAACAAAATTTTCATGGATGTTGGCATCCGATTTACGCTTTAATTATACAGAAGATTTAAAAACAACACCGGCCCTAACACGAATGATGTGGGGGGCATTGATGGCTTCTCCCGCTCGTCGGGTTCAGGCATTCTTTACCAGTTGGACAGGCCAAATCGGTCGCTATAATCAACCGGGGAATCCTATTAAATGGCATTTGCGCTGTGTTGCCGATTTTGAACGGCTGTATTTTGAAAATTTAGCAAAAGGTCTAGCCTATAATCCATTTGATGCAATCGCATTGGGAATTTATGCCCGGGGCGATGAATTTTATCGGGCACATGCTGATTTGGTTAAGGATCTGCGTTCAGCGGAATCTGAAATTCTAAATTTAGCACGCGAACTTTAAAAAAATATATGATTTTGATTTTTTTTCATTTTCTTTTTGAAAAAATAATGCTATATAACAAAAATAGAAACAAAAGGGACAGAAATGGGACTGATTTTAGAATCATCACAGGTTGAATCGTTGATAAAAGGAACCTATTCCGGTGATCCGTTTGCCGTTTTGGGTATGCATCAGGGAGAGGATTTAAATGGCAGGCAATGCCTTTATATTCGTGCTTTGCAACCACAAGCTCAAAAGATAGAGGTTATTCGCACAGACACGGGTAAAAATCTGGGAGAAATGCGTCGTGTGCATTCTTATGGCCTGTTCCAAATGGATCTGGTTGATGAGTTGTCATTTTTCGCATATCGGTTTAAAATTACGCTTTACAATGGCCAAATATATGAAGCCGAAGATGTCTATCGTTTTCTGCCCGTACTAGGGGAACTGGATCTATACCTCTATGGCGAAGGTAATCATATGCAAATTTACCAAAAATTAGGGGCACATTTAATAACGCACCAAGGGATAGAAGGTGTTTCATTTGCCGTTTGGGCTCCAAATGCTAAACGGGTCAGTGTTGTTGGACTCTTTAATGATTGGGACGGTCGGCGTCATATGATGCGCCCACGGGGTAGTTCTGGTATTTGGGAACTGTTTATCCCCGGAATGAAAGAGTGGGACATATACAAATATGAACTAATCGGTGCAAAAGGGCGATTGATGCCCCTGAAATCTGATCCGTTTGGATTTGCTTTTGAAATGCGCCCCAAAACGGGAAGTTTGGTATTTAACAAAGAAAGATATCAATGGAAAGATTCGGATTGGCTTCAAAACGGACGGGCAAAGGCAAATGCCCTGACTTCTCCGATTTCGGTTTATGAAGTACACTTAGGATCGTGGCGGCGCAACAGTTTGGAAAATAATCGATGGCTGACTTATCGGGAAATGGCAAAAGAACTCCCCGAATATATTAAACAAACGGGTTTTACACATGTAGAATTTTTACCACTTGCCGAATATCCTTTTGACGGCAGTTGGGGATATCAGATAACGGGTCTTTATGCGCCGACAAGCCGCTATGGTACACCGGATGATTTTAAGTATCTAATTGACGAACTGCATCGGGCGGGTATCGGGGTCATCATGGATTGGGTACCGGCACACTTTCCACGGGACGCGTTTGGGTTAGCTGAATTTGACGGAACGGCACTTTATGAACATGCCGATCCTAGAAAAGGTGAACATAAGGATTGGGGCACAAAAATTTATAATTATGGGCGTAAAGAGGTCTCCAACTTTTTAATTGCCAATGCTCTTTTTTGGATTAAGGAATATCACATTGATGCATTGCGTGTAGATGCAGTGGCCAGTATGCTTTATTTGGATTATTCTAGACAAGAGGGCGAATGGATCCCAAATCAATACGGTGGACGCGAGAATTTAGAGGCTATTGCATTTCTGCGCCGATTGAATGAAGTTGTTTTTGCCGAAGGGCAGGGGGCGACCACTTTTGCCGAAGAATCAACCGCGTGGCCGATGGTATCGCGACCGACTTATGTTGGAGGGTTAGGCTTCGGATACAAATGGAATATGGGATGGATGCATGATACACTTCATTATATGGCGGAAAATCCGATCAATCGTAAATATCATCATAATGAACTGACTTTTAGTCTGCTTTACGCTTTTTCTGAAAACTTTATTTTACCGCTTTCTCATGATGAAGTGGTGCACGGTAAAGGCCCTATGATTGATAAAATGCCTGGGGATATGTGGCAAAAGTTTGCAAATTTAAGACTTTATTACAGTTATCTGTTTATGCACCCCGGAAAAAAATTACTTTTTATGGGAGATGAATTTGCCGTGCGAACCGAGTGGCGCTTTGCCGATAGCTTAGATTGGGACTTGCTTAAAAAACCGCGACATTTAGGCATGCAAAAATTGATTAGTGATTTAAATATGCTGTATAAAAAGACACCAGCTCTTTATGAAAATGATTTTGAAGCCGGCGGTTTTGAATGGGTGGAAGGCAATGACTATGAAAATTCTTGTTTTACCTTTATTCGTCACGATAAAAAGAATAACGAATCCTTGGTTGTAGCATGTAATTTTACACCCGTTCCGCGGTATAATTATAGAATTGGGGTTAATGAATCGGGTATTTATCGGGAAGTTTTTAATTCGGATTTAAAAATTTATGGTGGATCGGATGTGAAAAACATAGGCGATATTCAAACCGAAGAACCTGGTTGGAATTTTAAAAAGTATGATATTCAAGTTGTTTTGCCCCCCCTTGCCGTCGTGTGCTTTAAACTGGATTGTCGGGGAATCAGTCGGAAGAGGGAATAAATGCAAATTGATTTAGAAAATAAAGTGACGCGCTTCGTTGTTCAAGAATATGTCAATGCCATAGTGAATTTTAAAAGTCAGGCCGAACTGGACTTTGATACACATAAACTGATTCATACATTTAAAGTTGTTCAAGTGGCCCAACAACTGATTGATTTAACACGTCCCAAGTTATCCCCGAAATTACAGAAACAAATTTTGAATGCGGCCGTCTTACACGATATCGGCAGATGCTATGAATTTCAAAACGGCATACAAAAGAAAAACTTTAATCATGGCATAGAAGGTGCTGAATTAATTCATAAAAAATTTCCAAAAATGGCTATTGAAGGTCTTTCTACCTACTGGCATAATCGGGCACCGTCTGATGATGATCCGGCCGTGGCACAACCCGTTTTGGATTATACGCGGGATGCTGATATTTTGGGAAATTTGATATATAATATCCAAAGAATGCCTATTTTTTTAAAACATATTTTGCAGATGTTTCCTGAAAACGAAACCGGCCTTAAAATCAATAATGAAATTATAAATGCCGCACAAGAAGGTCGCTCCTGTTGCTATAATAGAATGGAAAAGTGGGATTTTCTGGATATGATGTTGGCACAACTGGGTTGGATTTATAATTTGCGCACAAGGTCCGGATTTTTATTGGCCCAAAAGGAAAGGATTTTTTCCCGTTATCGGGATACGGTTATCTCTGATGTTCTGCTGGCCGTATCGGGCACCGAAAAGCAAAGGAAGCAAGCCGCCAAACAAATCATGGAATTGTTCCCCGATAAAGTATTTTTAAAGGAGTTTCAAAAACATGACCTATGAAGTTTTGGGCGGACTTCCTTATCCGCTAGGGGCAAATTTTGATGGAAAAGGGGTGAATTTTGCCCTGTTTTCCGCGCATGCCGAACGAGTGCAGGTATGTCTGTTTAATAAAAATGAAAAAGGTGAAGTTCGCATTGATTTACCCAACTATACCGATGAAGTTTTTCATGGCTATATTCGTGGGATAGAACCCGGACAATTATACGGATATCGGGTTTATGGTCCCTACGCACCGGAAAAGGGGCTTCGGTTTAACCCGTATAAACTTTTGATAGATCCCTATGCCAAAATGCTTACCATGCCGATTATCGGTCATAACGCCATGTTGGGATATAAGGTCGGTGATGAAAAACAAGATTTGTCGTTTAGTCGGCTGAATTCTGCACCATATGTTCCGAAATGTGTGGTGTGTGCAGATGATGATTATGATTGGGGTGATTTAAAAAAGCCCAAGCACCCTTGGGATTCTGAGGTTATTTATGAAACACATTTAAAAGGTTTTACGGCGCGTCACCCTGATATTGATGCGGAACTCAGGGGAACATTCGCCGGAATGTCTACGCCAAAAGTGATAGAGTATTTTAAAAGTCTTCAAATTTCGGCTGTTGAATTGTTGCCGATTGCGGCCTTTATGACGGATGGTTTTTTATTAGATAAAAATTTAACCAACTACTGGGGATATGACCCGATTGCTTTTACGGCACCACATGCTCTTTATTTGTCAAACAGAAAACTTTCTGAATTAAAGCATATGGTTCGCGTTTTTCATGAAGCTGGAATAGAGGTTATCCTAGATGTTGTTTATAACCATACCGGCGAAGGAAATCAAATGGGGCATACACTTTGCTATCGGGGGATAGATAATGCCTCATATTATCGGTTAAATAAAGAAAATCCGCGCTATTATGATGATACGACCGGATGTGGTAATTCGCTTAATTTAGGTCATCCCCGGACGCTGCAATTAGTAATGGACTCGCTTCGGTATTGGGCTAAAGTTATTCGGGTGGATGGCTTTCGGTTTGATTTGGCAACGACATTGGCACGGGATAATGATAATCAATACGCGATTAACAGTGATTTTTTAACAACCGTTCAACAGGATCCGATATTACAGCGTCAAAAATTAATTGCCGAACCGTGGGATTTGGGTATTGGCGGATATCAAGTCGGCTCTTTTAGACCCGGTTGGGCCGAATGGAACGATAAATTTCGTGATACTGTGCGCCGTTTCTGGACAGGTTCAGAAAACCAAGCTGCTGATTTTGCGAACCGAATGACGGGGTCACCTGATTTATATGACAAACAAGGTCGCAAGCCATGGGAAAGCGTTAATTTTATAACGGCTCATGACGGATTCACTTTAAGGGATTTGGTTTCCTACAATCAAAAGCATAATGAAGCCAATGGTGAGGAAAATCGTGACGGTTCAGATACAAATTACGCATGGAACAGTGGGGTTGAAGGTGACACAACTGATCCCGATATCTTACAATTACGCGAACGGCGGGCAAGGTGTTTGATGGCATCTTTATTGCTGTCATTTGGAACACCGATGTTATCGGGTGGGGATGAAGTTCTGACAACGGCCTTTGGGAACAATAATACCTATGCGCAAGATAATATTTATTCATGGATTAACTGGCCCGATGTCGGGAAAACCGGTCAAAGAATGTATCAGCTGGTCCAAAAATTAATGAATATTCGGCATACTTATTCGGCTTTAAAACAAGATGATTTTAAGGATTTTGAACAATTAAAATGGTATCGACCGGACGGTCTTTTGATGGAAAGCGGTGATTGGCATGGTTATGTACGGGCAATATCTTGCCGATTGGCGGGTGAAAAAGATACTTTGTTTTTTGTTTTTAATGCCTATGAAAAAGACTTACCTTGGATATTACCGGCGGGTAAATGGCGTTTGATTTTAGACACAACTGATGAGGCAAAATTTACCCCTAGTAGAGGGATTGTTCCGGCATGGAGTGTTTTGGTGTTTGAAGAAAAGGTTTAATAATGGAAAAATATAAAAAATCATATTTAATCAGTTCGTTCGAAGTAGATGTTAAAGCAAAACTTCGTATTCGTAGCCTCTTTAATCTTTTTCAAGATATTGCCGATGAGCATGCCGAAAAAATAGGAGTTGGTTATTCTTTTTGTAAAGCAAATGGTATTGGTTGGGTTGGGGGTGCATATCGCCTAAAAATCAATCGTTTTCCGATTTGGGGTGAGGAAATATCTATAGAAACTTGGCCGTCTGCATCAACGGCAGCGTGTGCTATTCGTGATTTTAAGGTGACGGATCAAAAAGGTCATATCATTATTTCAGCGACCAGCCAATGGGTCCTCATTGATACGGTGCGCCTGCGTCCGATACCGCTGGCTAAGCATTTACCCCAATATGATATATTGGCTGAACGGGCTTTGGATTCTGATTTTACAAAGATTCCGGCTCCGATGGGAAATTCGGAAACAATTTCTTTTCCGGTTCATGCAGATGATATTGATTTAAATAATCATGTGAATAATGCACTTTATCCTACATGGGCATTGGATGGATTTTCTGATGAATACTTAAATAAGCATCGCATGACAGCATTAAGTGTTGATTTTAAACGTCCGGCAACATATGGAAGTGCAATTCTTTTAAACACATATATAAATCAGAATCAAAGTTTTTCTTTGTTGACAGCTCCCGATGGTTTAATAGAGTATGCTCGTGTATTAATTGATTGGCAATCCGAATGACGACTGCTGTTGTTTTATATCCCTATTTAAAAACTGAAAAAGGAATACGATCCCCAGATGCGATTTTATCTGAATCGGTTTCGTTAACTCAGGCAATAGAGCTAACGGTTGCCCATACCGAAGTTATTGAACTTCGGGAAATAAAGGCAAATGCC
>JAXFZX010000023.1:0-5874 GCA_034184445.1 Pseudomonadota bacterium
CATCAGTTTATGAACTGGTCAGGACCGATTTTGACCGATTCGGGCGGTTTTCAGGTTATGAGCTTATCTGGCCTTCGCAAAATTACCGAAGAAGGAGTCACCTTTAATTCCCATATTTCGGGGGAACGGTTTATGCTCTCGCCCGAACGGTCAATGGAAATTCAATATTTGTTGGATTCGGATATAGCAATGGCATTTGATGAATGTGTTAAATACCCCGCCGAAAAGAAAGCGGTTCAAAAATCTATGGAACGATCCATGCGTTGGGAGGAACGATCCAAAAAGGCATTTGTTGATAGATGTGGCTATGGCCTTTTCGGTATTGTACAGGGCGGTATGTTTCGGGATCTTCGGGAAAAGTCAATAAAAGCCCTTACTGATATTGGGTTTGACGGGTATGCAATCGGGGGCCTTGCCGTCGGTGAAGGACAAGAAATGATGTTCTCGGTTTTGGATTACACGGCACATAATCTGCCTGCCGATAAACCCCGTTATTTAATGGGTGTCGGCAGACCCAGCGACATTGTGGGCTCTGTTCTGCGCGGAGTGGATATGTTTGATTGTGTGATGCCGTCTCGTTCGGGACGCACAGGTCAAGCCTTTACCAGCCATGGGGTTTTAAATATGCGAAATGCCTGTCATATAGATGATCATATTCCTTTGGATGCCGAATGTGATTGTCCGGCGTGCCGGCATTATACAAGGGGATATATTCATCATTTGTTCCGCACAGGTGAAATTTTAGGGAGTATGTTGCTGACATGGCATAATATCCGTTTTTACCAAAATCTGATGCAGCACATTCGTCAGGCAATAGAGGAAAATCGTTATCAATCCTTCCATGATGATTTTATGAACAGGTATGCCCATGACCGAAAAATGTAAGCCCGAATATCATCGCCGAACCTTTGAAGGCTTGGCGCCATTAACGCGGGAGGTTCAATCTATTACCCGCCCGATTTTGGGAAAACGTGGTTTTGCATCTGTAGATATTTTGGGGTCATGGGAAGAAATTATTGGTCCCGAATTGGCACGGGGGATTACACCGGAAAAGCTTACTTTTGAAAAGGATAAGCGCATCAATGGCACTTTGTATGTCAATTCGGCCGTAGGGGCTATTGCCACTTTATTTGAATTTCAAAAAAGACGGGTATTGGAACGTATTAACGGCTTTTTCGGCTATCCAGCAGTTGCGCAAATAAAAATCAGACAGGGGAGTTTAAAGCTGTCCCCAAAGGTTATTCCTGAAACACGTACATTAACCTCCTCTGAGGAAAAAGAACTACAAAAACGGGTCGCAGGAATAAAAGATGAAGCATTGCGTATCAAAACCTATGAAATCGGTAAAGCAATTTTGATAAAAAAATAATATATTGAAAAATAATTAATTTTTTTAGCTTATTTGACAAAAATCAATTTTCTGCTATAATTGGATTAGAAGGAGATATCGCTATGACACAACAAAATAAAATTAAAAGTATGTTATTATCGTTGGCAATGGTGGGAGCAATGTTATCCGGATCTATTGGTGGATGTCGCCCCAAAGAAATGTCCGATGAACGAACACAAATGTCGGCGACAAACACGGTTCAAACAATGAAACCGCAACGCATTTCCTTCCCCAGTGGTGCCGGTGTTTTGTGTCAAGGTAAGCAAGTTATTTTAATCCCGAATATTTATGAGAATCGCGAACAATATGAAAAGCGGTTAAAGGACATCAATGCTTATTCCAAGGAAACCGGTTATACTTTTATCACAATCATAGATTCAGAAAATAAAATGATTTATGATGCGGCCATGATGGAGATGTATCCCCGCGTGCATAATAAAATGTATAATATGCTGAATAATCCGGTATCTTCGTGGGCGAGTATGCAAATCGGTGGTGGTAATTTTGTAGCGCGTTATACGCCGGCGGACATTTTAAAAGCCATGGCCGCCACCCGCGAACGGGGCATGGCACTGCAATAAATCGGTGATAAAAGTTTTTAAAATTCCCGTCAGGTATTTAGACGGGGATTTTTCTAAATGGTATCCCAAATAGCACAAAACCAAATAATCGGTTTCAGATAAAGAAATTTCCTTGTCGCACAGATTATTATAAGCCGAAATCGTTTCACGCGCTAATTTACGGCTGATTTTGTAAAGAGGGATAAAATCACAAACTCGGGGGCCTAATCCCGCTGCGGCGAAATCAATGATGCCGTTTAAAACGGATTGCGAGGAAGGGGACAATAATAGATTACTGCCACTTAAATCATTATGGATAAAGACAATATCACTTATGGAAAATGATGTTTTAAAATTGGCTAAATCGATTTGACTTATCTTTAATAGATGTTTTTGTGCTTTATCAAAGCAAAAGTCGTGTCGTATAGGTGCGATCCATTCATTTTTGGCGGATGGGATACTTTTAGGACAGGGAATTTTGTGCAGATCCGTCAAAAAATTCGCCAGTTCCGTTGCTAACTTTAATTGATTTTTTGAGGATAGGTCATCATAAAAAATACTTTGCTCTCCCCCCTGATTGCACGTCTTTCCTACAATAAATGGATGTCGCGTAAAAGGGTATTCGTTTTTAGTATGATAAGTTATATCGGGTATTTTCTTTCGTGTTTTATCTGATACTTTTTTTCGTAAATAGGTAAGTATTTTAATCTCTTGTTTTTGCTCTTTTAAAATAGTTTCATTTTTCGGGAAGCGAAATACAAAATTTTTTATTTGAAAAGCAACAGAATTCCTCCCCCCCCTTAAAGGAGATATATCAGATTTAAAAAGTGATCTGACATCATCAGTATTATTTATGAATTTAAGGGGCATTTAATCTCTTTGCCGACCATGATTCCGCTTATTCCTTTGAAAATACAAGGGGGATACGGAGGCATGGGCAACGGGTAAAGGTCTTATTCTTAGGAAATTTGCCTTTTCCATCTTTTTTTTGGCTTTTATCTTAGGCTGATGTCGTTTTGGCATCAAGTCCAAAGATTGATGAAACTCACTTTCCTCTTTTAAGGAAGTTTCCTGCGTTAAGGGTTTTTGTTTCCGTTTTGAAAGAGGTTCTTCATCTTCCAAACACTCATCAGGTTCTTCATAAAATAAAATCATCTGGCTTTCCACACTCTTGTATTAAATTGTTTTTGGTTCGGTTTTACAGCGGGTTTCCGAACGATTTTACGGGGACCTGTTTTTTCCTTTTTATGCAAAAAGGGAAAATCAATGCCGTTTATATAGTGTAATTCCATTAACTTCATTAATTCTTGTTTTATATCAAACATAAATTCTCCTTTATAAGACATGAACATTGTATCACATTTTGTAAAATTTGTCAAATAAAATAAAAAAGGCGACCGTTTCGGCCGCCTTTAAAAGGGATATTTTCCTTATCCCGCCAATTTGGTATAATAGGCCACCCGTTCATCAATTTGGGCTTGGTTTTGCTTGACCAATTCCTCATAATGTTCGGGGTTTTGTTGACGCACAAACTTAAACCGTGTTTCCGTTGCCATAAATTCGGCAACCGGTTTAGTCGGTTTGCTGTCCAATTGGAACGGGTTAAGCCCTTGTTCCTTACGCCGTGGGTCATAGCGGAACAAATTCCAAAGACCTGTTTCTACGGCCATTTTTTGGTGCTCTAATCCCAACTTTCCGATATCATAACCATGTGAGATACAATGGCTATACGCAATGATAAGGGACGGTCCGTTAAAGGATTCGGCTTCATTCATTACTTGTAAAGCATGGCTATCTTTGGCACCCAAGGAAATGGTTCCAACATAGACACCACCCGAAGAGGCGGCAATCATAGCCAAGTCTTTACGCGGTAATTGACTGCCCGATACGGCAAATTTGGCACTGGCCCCAATTGGAGTTGCCTTGGACCGTTGTCCACCGGTATTGGAATAAACCTCGGTATCCAAAACCAAAATATTCACATTTTTGCCCGAATATAACACATGATCCAATCCGCCGTATCCGATATCATAGGCCCAACCGTCACCGCCCAAAATCCAAACGGATTTTTTGACTAAATAGTCGGCATTATCCAGCAACAATTTGGCCTTCGGTGTTTTTATGCTGGCCAATTTTTGTTTCAACAGTTCTACACGCATCCGTTGTTCGGTAATACCTGTTTCGGTGGATTGATCGGCTTCCAAAAGGGATTTGACCAAATCTTCCCCTATATCGGCCCGCATTTCGGTAAGAAGTTGTGTTGCAAATGCCGTTTTGGCATCAATGGATGTGCGCATACCCAAACCGAATTCGGCATTGTCTTCAAAGAGTGAGTTTGCCCAAGCCGGTCCCATGCCTTTTTCATTCTTGGCATACGGGGTTGTCGGCAAATTACCGCCATAGATGGAAGAACACCCTGTGGCGTTGGCAATAACCAACCGATCCCCGAACAGCTGTGTCATCATCTTCACATACGGTGTTTCACCGCATCCTGCACAAGCACCCGAAAATTCAAAGAGAGGCCGCATCAAGGCAACAGATTTAATCATTTTCGGATTTAAGGCCGAACGATCTGCATCCGGTAAATCCATAAAGAATTTAAAGTTTGCAATTTCTGCATCCAAATTCTTTTCAATGGGTGTCATGGTTAAGGCCTTTTTGACCGGTTCGGTCTTTGTTTTGGCGGGGCAAACCTGCGTGCAAAGTGAACATCCCGTGCAATCTTCGGGGGCCACTTGAACAACCCATTTTTGACCTGCAAAATCTTTGGCCTTATAATCGGCAGAACGGAAACCGCTTGGAGCTGCACTCAATTTATTCGGATCAAAAACTTTTGCCCGAATGGCTGCATGCGGACAAACGGAGACGCACTTGCCGCATTGGATACAAATTTCCGGATCCCATTCGGGGATACTTGTTGCAATTCGCCGTTTTTCGTATTTGGCGGTATCTGTCGGCCAAGTGCCATCTACGGTTGAGTCAAAAGCACTAACCGGCAATTTATCACCGCGACCTTCAATAATGGGACTTGTCACCTTTGTGAGGAGCTCTGGCGCGCCCGCCGGAATACCCGGTTCGCGTGTCAGTTTTGAATTGACTGGCCCCACTTTAATTTCGTGCAGGTGTGCCAATGAAGCATCCACGGCCTTGATATTTGCATCCACAATTTCTTGACCTTTCTTCATATAGGTTTTCGTAATGGAAGCCTTAATCTTGGTAATAGCCTCTTCCTTAGGCAATACGCCCGAAATGGCAAAGAAGCAAGTCTGCATAATTGTATTGATTCGGCGACCCATACCTGTTTTTTGGGCGACATCAACCGCATCAATGGCATAGAGGCGAATATGCTTATCCACAATTTCCTGCTGCACTTCACGCGGCAAGCTTTCCCAAACTTTATCTTCGGGTTCTTGTGTGTTGATTAAGAACACCGCGCCTTCTGCCGCAAAAGTCAAAATGTCCGTCTTAAACAAGAACGGCATATGGTGACATGCCACAAAGCCCGCTGTTTGAATTTGATAGGGGGCTTTAATCGGGTTCTTTGAAAACCGTAAATGCGAAGTTGTCATACCGCCCGATTTTTTAGAGTCATAGACAAAGTAGGCTTGACCAAAGTATTCATCACCGTCCGCAATAATTTTAATGGAGTTTTTATTGGCACCGACCGTTCCGTCCGCACCGAGTCCCACAAACACGCACCGCGATACATCAGATCCTTCAATGTCAAAAGAAGAATCATAGTCCAAAGATAAATGCGTTACATCATCTTCAATACCGACCGTAAAGTGGTTTTTGGTTGTGTTTTCAAACACAGCCTTAGCCATCGCGGGGTTGAATTCTTTGGATGACAAACCATACCGACCACCCAATACTTTCGGCATGGTGCCCTTAACGCCTTCGGCCAAAGTGGATACAACATCTAAG
>JAXFZX010000024.1:0-2629 GCA_034184445.1 Pseudomonadota bacterium
AAGTATTTAGTAATTATATCGACTTTATTTGTTGTCGGTTCATTATTAGGATGGGTGATAGAACTTTTCTTTCGCAGATTCGTCTCCCAAAAGAAATGGATGAATCCCGGTTTTTTAACTGGCCCATATTTACCAATTTATGGTTTTGGGGTCATCGTTCTTTATGGAGTCAGTAATATTCCATTGGGAATCACCATCCAAGCGTGGGATATTGTCGTTCGCATTGGCATTATCGGTGTGGGAATGACGTTGATTGAATTTATCGCTGGCCTCATATTTATAAAAGGCCTCAAGATAAAATTATGGGATTACTCAGATCGTAAAGGAAACATCATGGGCATCATTTGTCCTTCATTTTCTTTAATTTGGCTAGTAGTCGGCTCGTTATATTATTTCCTATTAAATCCAATTTTAGTGGAAGGAATATCTTGGATAAGCGAGAACCTCATCTATACGTATTTTGCTGGGGCGGTCATTGGAGCGATATTAGTGGACTTTGCTTATTCGGTCCACCTCGCTTCAAAATTAAAAGAATTCAAAGAATATGGCGATTTAAGATTTGAAGAATTAAAAAAAGAATTTAAGCGTAGAATCAAAGAAATTAGAAACAAAGATAAGCAATAATTTATCATTTGTCTCATAGGATTAATCCTAATGAGCCTAATAATAAGTAACTAAACCCACGAAAAATGGGGCTTTTTCAATAAAGGATTTTTATCATTTTTTACCTTCAAAAATTGCTGTAATTTATGAATATTAAGAACACTTTTAGTTTTTTTAAAAAAAATTGAAATTTACTCAAAGTGTGTTATATTAGAAATATGATTATTAAACGTGAAATTTATTTAAAAAAACTACGCCCTCTTTATGATAATAATCTAATTAAGGTTATTTTAGGGCCGAGAAGATCTGGCAAAAGCGAAATTCTTAAAATGATAAGAAATGAGCTTTATTCTTTAGGAATTAATGATGATCATGTGATTTATATTAATTTTGAAGATGTTTCATTTGAAGAATTACTTGACTATCGTATGCTTAATTCGTATGTGAACAATCTGGTTAAAGATAAAAATAAATATTATTTAATGTTTGATGAGATACAACATGTCAATGAGTTCGAGAAGGTGATTGCATCATTTAAAGCAACATTGAATTGTTCAATCTTTATCACTGGTAGTAATAGTAACTTATTAAAAGGAAGCCTCGCGAGCTTATTAACCGGAAGATATTTAGAATTTTACGTAAGACCATTCACTTATAAAGAATCATTGGATTATTTGACTTCACTAGGAAAAGAAATTCCGAATGATTTTTTTGAAAGAAATTATTTAAAGTGGGGTGGATTCCCGCAAAGATTTGATTTTGCTGATGAATTGCAACTTCGACAATATTTAAATCAGCTTTATTTAGATACAATCGAAAAAGATATCATAAATATGTCTAGAAGAGACAAAAAGAAAAGCAATTTGGATAAAAACAAATTTAAAACAATATCATCTTATGTTTTAGCGACTGCCGGTCAAGAATTTTCCCCTTCTTCTATAGAGGAATATTTGCATAAAGAAAAAGGTGATTTGAACATCACCGCGAACACGATAAGAACGTATTTAGAATTAATGGAAAAAGCTTTTTTAATCCAACGAATAGATAGGTATTCAATCAAAGGGAAAAGAAAACTCAAAATGTTGCCTAAGTATTATGCATTAGATAATGGCATGCGTGTTATTCAAAATAACTCTGGTGCTTATTTGTCAACTTTCTTTTTGGAAAACATAATATGTAATGAATTATTATCAAGAGGATATGAAGTTTCTGTTGGTAAAAAATATAATGGCGAAATTGATTTTGTTGTCGAACAAGGTGGCAAGCATTGTTATATACAAGTCGCTTATTATTTAACAAAAGAAAAAGGACCAGACGAAAAGAAGTCTGCTTTTGATAGAGAATACGATGCTTTTGACTCCATAAAAGATGGTAGTCCACGTTATGTCATGTCTTTAGATAAAATTGATACTTCTCATAATGGGATAATTCATTTAAATATAGAGGATTTTCTTTTAAATATTGTCGTGTTGGTAAGTTGTAGAGTATTGTATCGCAAGATGTATTGTTTTGTACAGGGCAAATTTTATGGTACAATGGAAAAAACGAAACCCGGTGGAACTGCCGGGATTGAAGGAGGAACCTGCCCATGATCTGCGGAACGAAAGCGGATATCGAAAAACTCATTCCCTACGTGTCGGACGAACTGGCTGCGGCCCTGCGCTATATTGCGAAAACGGATTTCAGCAAGCTGGCCGACGGGGAATATCCCATTGACGGGGACAAGGTCTTTGCCCGCCTGAGCCACTACACGACGGAACCGAAGGAAGCCAAAAAGCCCGAATCGCACAACCAGTACATCGACGTGCAGTATCTGGCCGAAGGCACGGAAAAGATCTATTACACGGCGAAGGACGCGGACAAAAAGGTCATCGAGGACTATGCCGCCGACAAGGACCTGCTTTTCTACGCCGATGCAGGGGAAAAGGATGCCGTGACGCTCGGCAGCGGCGTCTTTGCCGTATTCTTCCCCTGGGAGCTGCACCGTCCCGGCTGCCATGCCGTACACGGCGGCTGCGCGGTCCAG
>JAXFZX010000025.1:0-6430 GCA_034184445.1 Pseudomonadota bacterium
CGAATATGGATATGGCGGATGAGACCACAATTTCCCTATCGCGTCCGGCAGGGAAGAAAGCCATTTCCGTTAAGGATAAACAGGCCAAGCAAGCAACCATGGCGACGGCTGGCACGGTGGCGGCAGCCGGCATGACCACGGCGGGCAAGACGGATAAGGAACAACCGAAAACCGAAGATAAAGTGCTTTATACGACGGTGGCTATTCCCGAAGAAATTGGAACGGATACCACGACGGAAACAACAATTACAACGACCAAAATAACCAAGAATCCGGCCGAGGGAAAGGTTGAACCTCAACAAGAGGGAACAATTCCCCTTAAAAAAACGGTGACAACCATTACGGAAACGACCACTAAGGTTAAACAAGAGAAAGCCCCACAAAAGGACTTTAAGGATATGACATTGGCGGACAAAGTTGCCTATGGTGAAGAAATTCAGGAATGGGATGCCGATGCCGGAAAAACACTTCGGGGTCTTTTAATGGATTGGGGCTCCAAATCCGGTTGGACGGTTGTGTGGAAATTGGATCGGGATTATCATTTAGAGGCTGGTGTGGTATTCCGTGGCACATTTGTTGATGTGTCCAGTGCTTTAATTCGGTCATTTGCGCGGGCAACACCGGCTCCGATTGGCACATTTCATCAAGGCAATCGGGTCTTAGTCATCAGCACGCAGGAGGATGAAAATGAACGCTAGAATAAAAAAATATGTTTGGGCTGGGATAGCTTTGGGAACCATTGTTTTATCTGCCTGTAATCACTATGTGGATAAAACAAATGCCCGCATTGAAACGGTTTTGGAAAAAACAGAAATGTATAAGGAAAAATCCACCATTCCCGATTTGCCCGAGCCTGTGGATACCGTGCGTGTGAACAATGATATTTGGTTGGGGAATTCCAGCGTTAAGATTATGGAAGGCGATGCCTTACCGGCGCGTTTTGAACAAGATGACAGTGTCACCTTGGCCATTACACAGAATGCGTCATTGGCTATGCTTGCAACCGAATTGACGGATTTATTGGGTATTGAGGTGCGTTTGGATGACTTAAAAGCCGAAAATGCTATGCCCAAGGAGGCTGTCGCCGTTGATTACACTGGAAAGCTCAGTGGCCTTTTAAACTATCTGTCCAACAGATATGGTGTTTGGTGGCGGTATAAGAACGGGCAAATATCCTTTTTCACTAAGGAAACGCGCGTTTTTTCAATTTATGCACTTCCCAATGAAACGCGGATGTCCGCGGATTTAAGAGGATCCTCTATGGGTTCCGGCAAAGGATCCGGTGCTGGAAGTGGTAGTTCTTCCTTATCCACATCGGCCAATTTGGCTTTGTGGGACAGCATTGAAAAAGGTGTTCGGCAAGTTGTCGGTAAGCAAGGTGAGTTGTCATTCAGTCGTGTAACGGGAACCGTCACCGTGACGGCTAGTCCTTTTATCATGCAACGGGTAGCTTCCTATATTTCAAATTGGAATGAAAAGTTATCGCGTCAGGTTGCCATTTCTATTAAAGTTTTACAGGTTCAATTAGCAAATGAAGATAATTACGGCCTTGATTTAAACGCTGTTTTTAAATCCAGCAACATTGACACTTCATTTACAAGCCCGTATTCGTTAACTTCTTCGGCTACTTCGGCCGGTGCGACGGCGGGGCTTTTATCCATGACATTACTCCGTCCCAGTTCTCGTTGGAAAGATTCCCGTGCGATTATTGAGGCTTTTTCCAGCCAAGGGAAAACATCCATTGTCACCAGCTCCAGCCTAACAACCTTAAATAACAAGGTCGCGCCGGTTCAAATTACGACAGCTCAAAACTATGTCCGTGAGGTCAGCGTCACCAATAATTATAACAGTTCTAATAACAGTTCTGATGTAGATTTAGATACCGATACTTTAAATTACGGCTTTTCTATGGAAATCCTGCCGCGAATTTTGGATCACGGCCGTTTAATCATCTTATTTACGATGAATTTATCGGATTTAATTGCATTGGACTCTTTCTCATCTAACAATGGGGGCAGTTCCAACAGTTCCCAAAGCTCCACAGGTGGGGATGAAGAATCCACAACTGTCCAGTTGCCAAAAATGCAAATGCGTGGTTTCATGCAGGAAATTGCTATGAAGTCAGGCTCTACTTTGGTTTTAACCGGTTTTGAACAGGTTGCTAATACCACAGATACTGCCGGTGTTGGTGAAGCGAAAATGAATCTGTTGGGTGGTAAAGCCCATGACCAACATCGCCGTGATGTTATGGTTATTTTGTTAACGCCCGAAGTATTGGAGTCCCCCATGGCACCGGAATCCAGAATGCGGGAGTTTTAGGAAATCACTATGGCCACAGGATTAAACAGCATTGATGAAAAACTAAATCGGCATAACGCCGGTGGAAATGTCACGGTCGGTAATACTAAATATGCCGTTGGATTGCTGTGGGCTCCGCTTCAAAATCAAGATGATCCTCTTCCTGAAATTCGGGAGGCGATGGAGGCTGAACCCGCAGCCGATTTATATTGTCAGCGGACATCCTTGGCACCACAATATGGGTTAGGAAAAACGGTTTTAGGCCATCACAGTGGTGAGCCGTCTCTGGCGGCATCGGTAGCTACGGCTTTATCGGGAAAGTCTTCTGCCTGCTGTGTTTTTAAGGTTGAAGAAGGCTGGTGGTTTGTTGCCATCCGAAACGATTTGATTTTAGCGGAAGAAGATGTCCTTTTTTCGTCCGAGGAAGAGGCAAAACACGCCTTTTTCGCTATGATGGCCGTTCCGGATTGGGACACACGGATTGTCCCCGCCGAATGGAATGTGGAAGGTGCCGAGCAACAAGATTTAAAGACCTTAATTGAAAATGTCCGGAAGACGCGTCTATTTGAATTAAGTGGAGCGAAAAAAACGCCTGTTTTGATTCTTTTAGCGATCGTAGTCGTTGCTGTTTTGGGTTTTTTGATATACCTCGCCGTCCGTTTTATTTCCAGCGTCTTGGAACAAGCCCCGATTATACAGATGCCGACGCCTGAGGTTGTGCGTCCGGTTGAACCGGCACCGGAAAAGCCTAAACCATGGGAACGGGTTCCTCAAATGGATATATTACTAAATCGGTGTTGGAATAATGCCTATCAATTAGAATCTGTCACTATTCCGTTGTGGCGAATGGGGCGTGTGACCTGCACCCCACGGGGAATATCCACTTCATGGCGTATTTCTGGGGAAAGAGGGGCGCGCTTAGCATGGGTTAAGTCTGCCTTAGATCGGTATAAATTAAATAGGGTTGAGGTAAAATTAGATCCATCGGGTAGCACTGCCAGTGGTCAACTGCCCTTTACGGATATACCATTAGTATTATCAACACCAAGCCTAACAATTGATCAGATTCGGGAGGAGTTGACCGATATTAAACAAGCCACACGCCTACCGATTCAATTTTCCGAGCAGACGGTAAAGGATCCCCCCGATAATCCGGACGGTTCTGTTCCGCCGAACCAACAGGTATATAAATTTTTTACATTTTCCATTGGGTCACCTTATGCCCCGCATGAATGGAAGGTCTTTTTTGATAAATTTTCGGGATTAGAGTTTTTAAAGATAGAATATGAGCCGACAATCGGTTCTGGTAATAAATGGACATATGAAGGGAGAATCTATGCGAAATAAATTGACTTCTTTTGTGATGATAACACTGGTTATGGGAATATTGGGATCAACACCGATTTACGCCCAAAATGCGCCTACCCCCCCTAAAAAATCTCCGACAGCTACCGTGCCGGCAAATGCCACAACACCTGCTGCCGTTCAAGCCGAGAACAAACGTCGGTTAGAAGAGGAACTAAAAAACACAACAATTTCAGGAAAATCAATTGTGGATTTCCCCAATCGGGCATCTTTGGGTAATTTGGAATTGGCTCCACTTCCCGGGATTAACGATTCGGCCATTCGCGGACCGCTACCGATGGCGGCATCTGTTTCCGGAAAGGATTTACCCAGTGAGCAATTGTTAGGCCGCATCACGCCTGAGGTTTTTCAAGAGATGGCTGATTTAGAGCGTGGAAACACTTTTTTAAAGCTGCAACTGGAAAAAGAAAAGCTCAAAAATGATTTGGAAAAGTTAAAAGCAACCTACCGGCAACAACGACTTGATGAAATTTCAAAGCGTGAAAATGTGGTGCGCAGTCGTATCCAATGGTGGCAAGAACAAGAAAAATTGCGTTTGGCCATTGCTAAAAAACAGGCAGAGGAAGAAGCTTTGGCTAAGAAAATTGCCGAGCAAGAGGCTCTCCGTGATAAAGTTCGTGAAGAAGCCATGAAGCGTATGGCAAATACGACATCTGTTGCTCAGACCGGTGACAATAAGAAAGGCGAAGAGAAACCAACAATCATCCCTGTTGAAACGATGGAGGATCTTTACACCTTAGACAGTATTCGAGGCATTGGTGGTAAATTAACGGCCAAAGTCAAAAGCAAGAAAGACGGAACAATAACAATTGTGAAAAAAGACGATATATTGCCATCGGGTCATGTGGTTAAAGAAATTCAAAAGGACGGATTGACCGTAGCATTTGGGGAACGCATTGATAAATTGATGTTCCGTCCGACAATTAAATAGAGGCAAATAATGTCGGCCGATTTAACACAAAATATGGTTGATGCTATGCGTCCGGAAAACGAAACAGTTGCCCCTCCTGTGATACCGGCTCCAATTGTGCCACAAAATTCCTCAACAGACGGGGAACCGTCATCGTATCCTTCCTTTTTATCAGAACCTCTGGAATCAGATACCGATGACGAATCGGATTTACCTTCTGCACCGATTCTTCCCAAATCGGGTTTATCAGAACATTCGGCTGTCACTGAAAATCAGTGGGCGAATTTGGCTGATACGATTGTCGCGCCGGTTATTCCAACCCAAGATTTTTCAAATCAGACACCACCTCCCGTTCCGCCAATTGAAGATACTCCAAATAATGCTGAACAAAATTCTCAGTCCAATTCTACTTTTCAACCGATTCCTCCTGTTCCGCCGGTATCCCCAGATCCGATTATTCCCATTGTTCCCCCAAAAAATTCGGATGAAGAACTTGTAGAGGAATCAGAACAAGAAACTGACGATTTAGAAGACACTTCAAACACATCATCAGATACGGATTATCGCTCTGAAACATTTTTGGAAACTTTATTTGCCAACAACAATGATTGCATAACAGCACCCAACGGGTCCTTTCCGGTAAAAGAAGACACCCGTTCTCTTTTGGCTTTATTCACAAACGGTCGCTTTTTTGTTGCCGAAGAGGCTCGCTTTGACGGCAAGGTTTTGGGCTTTGAATATCTGGCCCGAAAACGGCGACTGCAAATTGGAAAGGCCGAATATGTGCCTTCCGTTGTTTTAAACAGTATTTACGCATATGCGGCGCAAAATGCATCGGCATCGGCAAATTTTATGCCCCCACTTGCATCAGCAGCCGATCCCCAAGAACAAGTACGGATGCAACGCGATTTTGTGACGATCATATCGCGCGCAGCAATGAATCATGTATCGGATATTCATATCATTGTGGCCGACCATACAACGGTTATGTTCCGTGTGAACGGTTTAATGCAAACGGAAATGGAATACAATAAAGAGTGGGGAGAAAGTTTTGTGCGGGCTGCTTTTGCATCGGCCGATATTTCCGATGCCAACTACGCTCAAAATGAGTATCAGGCCGCTCAAAAATTAGGTCGAACACCCTTACGCGGATCGGGCGGACAGTTAATCCTGCCCCGAAATATCTTGGGTATTCGGTTACAATTTAACCCGATTGCCTTTGGGACACGTTATGTCGTTATGCGGCTGCTTTATGCAGAAGATGATGCAACAGCATCTAATTTAGCGGCGTTAGGCTTTTCCCAAAAAGAAATAGATATTTTTCACCAAATTCGGTCAATACCGACCGGCATGATTATTATTTCGGGACCGACAGGATCTGGTAAATCAACAACCTTGCAACGCAACATGATTGCCATGCTTCAAGAACGAAATTATGAATTTAACTTAATTACGGTGGAAGACCCTCCCGAATATCCCATTCCGGGGGCACGTCAAATGCCGGTCACCAATGCCATGATTGAAGAGGCCAAAGACCGAGAGTTCACGAAAGCCCTCTCGGCAGCACTACGGTCTGACCCCGATTCATTGATGATTGGGGAAATTCGGACATTGGCGGCAGCAGACTTGGCTTTTCGCGGAGCTTTATCAGGCCATAACGTTTGGACAACCCTCCATACAAATAGTGCACCGGCCGTCATCATGCGGTTAAAGGATATCGGTGTAGAAGATTTTAAATTACAAGATCCCAGTATTATGCGTGCCCTTATAGCACAACGGTTATTCCGAAAATTATGTCCTCGGTGTCGGTTAAAGGCATCTCAATGTTTGGATAATCCGGCTGTTCAACGATTAAGA
>JAXFZX010000026.1:0-5311 GCA_034184445.1 Pseudomonadota bacterium
ATTTTGTGACGGGGATTTACACTTACTATGCCCCCTTATTGGATGGACTGACTTACCTGTTGATATCAAATTTGAATAGTTATCCCGCCGTTATTTCTTTCATAACGGGATCACTACACGGAATCATCTATATTGGCATATTTTTACTTATGTCCTTATTTATTCCCAGAAAGACAAAGACAGATAAATTCTTATTTGGAACACTGTTTGCCTATGCCGTTATGGGATATTCACTATTGAGACAATTAGGAACATCTGCCCATGAAATTGATGTGGCAATTATATTTATATTTGCTCTTTACCTGTTTTTTAAAAACACATTTATAGATAAAAAATACAGCCCTAAAATTTTGTGTTCTATTGGTGGATTAATCGGTATAGCTTTGGGATTAAAATTAACAATCTTTCCCATGTGTTTTGCATTAGGTGTTACGGCTTTATTTTGTAGCCTTAAAAAACAATTTATTTACCCAATTAAAACACTGGTATGGTTATTCATCGGATCAGTGTTTGGTTTGGCATTAACAGACGGATGGTGGATGTATTTAACATGGAAACAAACGGGAAACCCCATTTTCCCGATTTTAAATCAGATTTTTAAATCCCCCCTATTTTCAACTGAAAATACCACAGATTTGCGATTTATGCCCAAAACGATTGGACAAGCCCTGTTTTATCCACTTTATTGGGCTATGGGAACGGAATATGTGACAGATATGGATATGCCGGTTTATAACATACATGCAATTTTACCATTCATATGCGCCCTATTTTTAACCGGAAAAATAATTTTGGGTAGAGTAAAATCGCCTTCAGAAAGAGCCATTATTATTTTTTACAACACGGCGTATGTGATGTGGTTAATTATGTTTTCCATATTGCGGTATGCCGTTGTTTTGGAAATTTTATCGGGTATTATGATATTTTTGGTAATTAAGAGTTTTAGAACCATTTATAAAACTCTATGGGGTGGATTTATATTATTGTTAGCCCTATTGTGTCCAATAGGATATCCAACATTCTCCCTTATTGTGTCAAAAACATATGTGCCGGAGCCTTCCATTACTGTTTCCGATGATACAGTAGTCATGGTTGCAGAAGATCTTTCATCTATTGTTGTGCCGTTTATACACACCACTTCCCCTGTTTTGGGGTGGACAGCAAGCTATTTTTTGGATCCTATACCGCAGGATCCGGAAACAATTTTAACCTATAAGAATATATTAAAAGGCAAAAAAATGATGGTTGTTTCCCTAATAAAAACAAATGAGGTATATCAATTTTACAAAACATTAAACCTATCAAAAATTGAATGTCATCCATTGCCACAAGTTTTTTGGGGAATGCAACCCGTTATTATGTATAGCCACCGGGATACCAACGGAACTTATCATGGCTTTGAAATACCGGATGAATACCTGAATCAATTTTTAGAACAGATGACCGCCGTAAGCTTCCGCGAAAGGTTTTATTATAAAAAACAGTAAGATAAATATTAGGCAATTTTGGGTTCTTTATAACGATAGGGATCATAATCATCTAATATGACGATTTCATAAGCATCCTTATCCGCCATTAATTGGCGCAAAAGCATATTGGTATGCATATGACCGGATTTAGAACCTTCAAAACAACCGATAATCGGCATACCCAATTGATAGAGGTCCCCCACCGCATCCAATGTTTTATGAACGACAAATTCATTTTCACTACGCGTGCCTTCGGGATTTAAAACCTTATTTCCATCTACAACAACCGCATTTTCTAAGCTGCCACCACGGGCTAATCCCATAGAACGCAACATTTCAATATCTTGCGCAAAACCAAAGGTCCTTGCATAAGCAATAGAATCCTTAAAATTATCCTTTGTCAAGGAAATTGAGTATTCTTGGCGACCAATGACACGCGATGTGGGGAAATCAATCATAAAATTGAGTTCCAATCCTGAATCTGCTGGATATAGGCTTACAGTTGCACCTTTACCATCATCAAATGATACTTCTTTCAATATTTTAACGGCCTTCAATGGAGCGTCTTGATTCAAGATGCCTGCACATTCAATTAATGTCACAAAATCAGAAGCAGAACCGTCCATTAAGGGAACTTCGGGGCCGTCAACCTCTATCACCGCATTTGTAATCCCTAAACCATTTAAAGCCCCCATTAAGTGTTCAATTGTCCCCACAAGAACACCATCTTTATTTCCTAAACACGAACACATCCGTGTATCCACGATATAATCGTATTTAGCAGGGATTTGATTATCTTTATCCAATATATCAGTTCTGACAAATAAGATGCCCGTTCCAACCGCTGCGGGCTTGATGGTCATGTGGATTTTTTGTCCGCTGTGTAATCCGATACCCACGCAGGGGATGGCATTCTGTAAAGTCTTTTCACAATTCTTAAATAGAGTCATTGTTTGAATTTCCGCGTTCATAAAATCTCCTTTATCTTTCAAAATCTGTGGATATCATATCTATGTCTGCCATAAAAATCAAATCAATCATTATTTCAAATTATTACATACCGGACCAAAGTATGGCTTGCACCATTTATGGTCTTTTCCCATATTCCATAAATGCGACAAAAAATAGCAATTATCGGGGCTCTTACCAATTTTGGCCGCGCTTTGGCAGATTATTTGGCATATACTCATTGGCCGATTGAATGCCTTTATGCGCTAGACTATACAAACAATCAAGATATCCAAATTCCTTATCGGAGCTCATTTTTACCGGTTGTTCCCTTGAACGCTTTTGATTTTCATCAAGTCCATTTATCGTATCTGTGTTTGCCGACTTTGTTAAATGAAGACAAAAACATCATTTTACAAAGTGGCTCATACCTGATAGATTGTGCGGGAATTATAGAAAATGCTCCATGTATGATCGCATCATTATCTCATTCAAAATCCATAAATAGGCAAATTATAGCCAATCCGACAGCACCTACTATTGCTCTGGGACATGTATTATCTCCGATACATCATCAACTCAAAATCAATAGTGCCGAATCAACAATGTTATTATCGGCAAATTTATTCGGAATAACCGCCATACAGGACCTTGTTGCTCAAAGTCGGTGTTTATTTACACGTGAAGAACCAAAAATGAACTTTATTCATAAAATTCAAGCCTTTAACTTGATACCGGATATATCTGGGATTCTTAACCGCAGGACGGCTCGTGAAATAAAATCATTGTTACATATTCCCATCGGGATATGCAGTTGTCTTGCCCCTGTTTTTCAAGGTGAATGTTATTCCTTGACATTTACAGTGGAAAAGCAGTGCACATTATCACAAATACAAAAAATTTGTCTAGACAATCCACATTGCACATGGAATCAATCTTTGACACCGGATTTAAACCCCACAACACAAGATATTGTATTTAGCAACTCTATACACATAGCCAACTTAGCACCTGTTGCATTTAGACCACGAACATTTCATACATGGATTTTGTGCGACAGCCTACGCGTTGGCTCTGTCCCAAATGCCATCCAAATCGGTAAGCACTTACTGAATTAGCTTAGACAACTTAGGAAAAGAGGATATATTATAATAAAAAAATCCCCGGTTAAACGGGGATTTTTATAACTAAATATACCTATTTAGCACGTTCAATATAAGAACCGTCGGCGGTAGATACCACAATCTTTTCGCCTTCGTTCACAAAGGGCGGAATGGTTGTGCGAATTCCGTTGCTGAGCAGTGCCGGTTTATATGAATTGGTCGCTGTCTGATTTTTTATGGCGGGTTCCGTTTCCGTAACCGTTAAAATCACATTCGGAGGCAGGTTAACGCCAACGGGTTTGCCTTCAATAAAGTTTACGGTGACTTCCATATTATCTTGCAGGTAAAGCGCCGATTCGCCCATCATATCTGCCGAAATTTCAAATTGATCATAAGTTTCCGAGTTCATAAAAACCAAATTATCGCCGTCTTTATACAAGAATTGGCAATCAAATTCCTCACTCATCAACTTTTCAACCGTGTCGGCCGTGCGCCACCGTTCTTGGGTCTTTACCCCCGTCACGATATCACGCATTTCTACCGCGATAAAGGCACCGCCTTTTCCCGGTTGAATTAAGTTAATTTTTGAAACCATATATTGTTTGCCGTTATGTTGTAAAACCCAGCCCGGACGAATTTGATTTGCTTGTTCTTTCATTTTGTGCTATACCTCATGTTAAAGTTAAAAGTAAAGGCACTATACCACATTTTTTTTTGAAAGGCAAGATAAATGACAACAAAAACAACAAAATGGTGGAAACCCGATATATATATGCGGCATTTGGATAAAAGAGTGGCCCGACAAAAAATTATTCGCAGTATTCGGTCTTTTTTTGATAAACAGGACTTTTTAGAGGTTGATACCCCTGCCCTTCAAATTTGTCCGGGGGTAGAGGTGCACCTGAAACCCTTTCAAACCGAATTTGATAATCCATTGGGGGATAAACAGGCATTTTATTTACATACATCACCGGAGCTGACTATGAAAAAGTTAATAACAGCAGGACTTCCCAAAATTTATCAAATTTGCCACACCTATCGCAATGAGGGAGTATCTGCCACGCATGCACCGGAATTTACTATGCTGGAATGGTATCGGGCGGGGGCAGATTACACCCAGATTATGCAAGACACCGTTGATATTGTGCGTGGGGCAGCGAAAGCCGTGGGGGCTAAAATCCTGCGGCATGGGGATAGAACTTGTGATCCGTTTAAGCCTTGGGAAAAGTTAACGATTCGGGAGGCTTTTTTAAAATACACCGGCATTGATGTTATGAAAACCGTGCCGAATAAACCAACCTTAGAACCCGATCCGACATTACTGCGCAAAGAGGCCGAAAAAATCGGTGAAAAGTGCTCCGATTCCGACCGGTGGGAGGATATCTTTTTCCGCTTGATGCTGAACCATATAGAAGATAAACTGGGAGATGGGGTGCCGACTATCCTTTACGAATACCCGACTTGTTTAGGCGCGTTGGCGCGTAAAAAAGCGGATGATCCGCTTGTTGTGGAACGGTTTGAGGCCTATGCATGCGGGGTGGAAATTTGTAATGCCTTTTCGGAACTCACAGATCCCGTAGAGCAAGAGGAACGCTTTGAATACGACTTGGGGATGAAAGAAAAACTGTATGGCGAGCGTGTTCCTGTGGATCGGGATTTTCTGGATGCCCTGCACTATGGGATGCCGGTGTGCGCCGGAAATGCGATTGGGGTGGATCGGCTGATTATGTTGGCGACCGGTGCCGATAAAATTACGGATACCCAATGGGCCCCCGTCATGGTAGATTAAAA
>JAXFZX010000027.1:0-7622 GCA_034184445.1 Pseudomonadota bacterium
CAGCAGTCATCGTATTTCTGCCTCCCCTCACATAATTATAAACAGGCGATGTAAACATTCCAATATTATTGGCTTTTAACACACAAATAATGAAGAACGGCAAATCCTCACAATAAGTAATGCGTTTATTAATAAAGGAAATATTATAGTTCAATAAAAACCGCCTTTTATAAAAAGTGGCCCATGGTGCATGGCATAATTCGGCTATTCTGGTTCCCAAACTGTTTTTATTAAACGTGACAAATTTAACCACTTTTAATAAGTTTGGTAAGTTCGCCCCCGGTGCTGCCCAACTTTCAATTTTATCCCCATTTCCATTACGCAAAGTCGACATTAACAAACACATATCCAAATCAGCCAAACGACTATATAGATATAAAATTTCACAAGCATCCGGATCCAAATAATCATCTGCATCTAAAAATTGGATATACTCACCCGCCGCAACGCGTAGTCCCTTATTTCTAGCGATAGCTTGACCGGAATTTTCTTGATGTAAAACCGTAATACGATTATCTTTACGCGCGTATTCATTTAAAATATTTAAAGTATCATCAGTCGAACCGTCATCAATGCAAATAATCTCTATATCTTTTAATGTTTGTTGACAAGCACTATCCAAACACCGTGCCAATGTTGCCTCGGCATTATAGGCCGGAATAATAATTGCCACTGCTTTACAGGCATAAAAAGATCGATCCTGATAAAAAATACGATCAAACGCATCTGGAGACATGTTTTTCTGGATCAGAGGCAACAGTTGTCGCAAGCGCCACACGGGATGAGATACAATAATTTTTCGCAACAGCTGACGCCCCGTTGCAGTAAAGGCATCCCAGCAGCTACCCAAATTTCTCTTTTTAATTTGCTGAAAAACAGAATCTATTTGTTTTATCAGATTTATATATGTCTTCTCGTCAGAAAAACTTTCCCGAAACACATGATTGGGGGATCGCAGCAAGGCATCATCAATAACCTTAATATCTTTGGCATAGCAAAAACACAAAAACAGAAACTGAACAAAGGTATAAAAACCTTCTGTTCGTTCAAGGGTTAATTTATTCTTTTTCACCAGATCAAGGCGGATCAATTTATTCCACGGCCCCGGAAACATCAGGTCATAAATATTTTTTTGCTTTTGAACCGTCAATGGACTTTTCTTAAAATCATTAGAATAACGGACATTATTAGTATTTCCATTATCCTGAACTTCGGTATATCCGGAAATGATGATATCACTTTTATCCGCGGCAGCCAACATTTTTTCAACCATTTCTGGTTTTAAAATACTATCCGAATTTAATAGTAACACAAATTCGCCAGTTGCCTGCTCTAAAGCTTTATTGTATCCCTCCGCTAACTCCCCTTCATTCAGGTCTAAATAGCGAACTCGCTTATCTTGATGCTGATGCACACGATCAAAAATATCCTTATTTGACGAATCTGTAACACATATAACCTCTATATCTTGATGATTTTGCTTCAGCACAGACTCCATACATTCAGACAAATGCTCTGTTTTATCTGCCAAAATAACAATTGATACTTTGTGACCCATGCGATATTCCTTTCTGTCTCATTGCTCCAGTATGTATCATAAATATCATCAAAAGTCAAGTTTTATCCCAGAGCATAGCGAGAATCCTTTTGCGATTCATAAACAGCACGGGGTGGCAGTTGCCACCCCGATTCCCCCTCTGGCCAAAGAGCTCTGTTTCCCCCATAAAAGCCCATTGGCTTTCATTATATATACATTCTCGCGATATTTTTCAACAATCTGCGACTAAAATTTTTCAATATCCTCTGATAAAATAGACATATTCCAATCATAGGAAATTTCGCCGTCATCATCATTTTTATAGATAACACCGATAAATTCTTTACCGACATAGACCTCCGACGGAGCATCTTTTCCTTCCCCAGCTCGAACGGTAATTTCGGGATTCCAGAATAGTTGTTGCAGGTAAGTTTGCACTTTTTCAATTTCTTCTTGGGACAAAACCATCTTATTTTTTCCTTTCTTTTAGGGTTATTTTCTGGTAATATAGCCCCAAAATGACAAAGATACAAGAAAAAAATGAGGATAAGATTTCCGTTGCCCCCATGTTAGATTGGACGGACACACATTTTCGGCAATTTTTGCGCCTGATTTGCCATTGTGCAACTTTTTACACCGAGATGATTGCCTGCCCTGCCCTTATTTTAGGTGACCGCAAAAAGTTATTGTCCTATAATCAAGCCGAGCACCCTTTAATTTTACAAGTAGGCGGTTCCAATCCCCACCTAATGGCTGAATGCGCCCAGATGGCATACGATTACGGATATCGGGGAATTAACATCAATGCCGGTTGCCCCTCCGATCGGGTTCAATCGGGAAGGTTCGGAGCCATTTTGATGAAAACGCCTGAAATTATTGCCGAATGCGTATCTGAAATGAGTGCCAAAACACCTCTTCCCGTATCGGTTAAGACACGGATAGCCCTTACCGATACGGTGGGTGATGGTTTTTCGGAGCTGTTCCATCTGACGGATTTAGTCACCCGCGCCGGATGTCGCCACATGATTATCCATGCCCGCAAAGCCAAATTAAATTTATCTCCCAAAGACAATCGTCAAAAACTTCCCTTAAATTACGATGTCGTATATCGCTTAAAACGCTCATTTCCCGATATATTCATCACCATCAATGGCAATATTTTATCTTTATCCGCAATTCAGGAACATCTTTGCCATACCGATGGCGTTATGATCGGTCGTTGGGCATATGGGAATCCGTATGCTTTAACAGAGATAGATTCACTTTTTTACAACGATTCGCATCCTGTTTTATCCCGATACGAAGTTTTAGAATCCTTTTTTCCTTACTTAGAATCACATACCGATAAATTATCTATTATTTTGCCTCATTTAATGGGCTTATTCCATGGCGAGCCAAACGCCAAAAGATATAAGCAAGCCCTCGCCACGCGTGATTTATCCGTTATCAAGGACTTTTTAAAACAATAACCCTACCGATTAAAAGATCTATCGGCCTACTCCTGAGGCTCTTTTTTATCTGCCACAGGCATCCGCAGCCGCCGCTTCGGTTTTGGAGCCACCGTTGTCGGAGCATCTGTCACAATAGCCCCGGCATCTTCTAATTCAACATTTTTGTTCATAGACTCCACCGGAACAGATAAATCAACAACTTTTAAATTTTCATCTGGATCAGATGCCTCTTCATTTTCATCGGGTTCATTTTGCTCCATAGCTGCCACACGCTGAGCCTGCTGTTGCGCATGAAAAGCCTGTTCATTGGCAATGGCCTGATTTTGGATATGCATATAGTGATCCGCATATTGAAAGCACATTTCCGCCAATACATCATCATTTTGAATTAAAGCATCTTTTCCCGCCGAAGTATATTTTTCATAAAGCTGTAAAGCCGTTCCCCGTAATTTTCCACAAGGCCCTGTACTTTCCAAAGCGGTATTGCGATAAATAATCTGAGGTCTGGCATTTCGCCCCGATCCGCCATGACGATTATTAAAACGATTGCGTATATTCGGTTTCATAAAAATCCTTTAAAAAGAGGGTCCCACAGGCTGTTGTGCACCAATCATGGGTTGTTGCCCCTGTGGTATAGCATACAAAGCCGGCATTGTATAAATCGGTTGCGCCTGAATCTGCCCTTGAACCTGATATTGTTGCGGATATGGGGCATACAGCACCCCATTTTGAGACAATCCATAAGACGGATCAATCACCTGCGGCATAGATATTTGCGGCTGCATGATTTGTTGTGGCAACCCCTGTGGCTGAGGATTAACCGGAACCATTTGCGGTTGCGCCAACATACCGTTAATGCTGTTCCATGTTTCTTGCGTCATCGGCACAGCAGGTGCCTGCATCACGACAGGTTGTTGCTGAATAAATGAAGGTTGCTGTTGCATAATCATGGGTTGTTGTTGAATAACGGTCGGTTGCCGTCTCACCGTCACATCTTGTTGGACAACGACTGGCCGGCGCACAATAACGGGCTGCTGCATGATAACGGGCTGTTCCACCGTCATATTGCGTTGCACGGTCACCGGATATTGAACCGATATTGGGTACTGGCGTGTAATCGGGTATTGCACATTAGATTCTGATTCCACATACCGCGTTTCAACTTGGGGGCGAGCCGATTGATTAGAAGGCTCCGTTTGTATGGGTTTTTCTGATGAAACCGGTTGAATAGATACATCTTCCGATACCGTCTGCGTCAGGTATTCACCCTGTTGCCCCGCATTTTTACGGGGTGGCACAGATACGCTTTGTTGTGCAAAAACACGATCATTTAGGTCAAATACCGTAGAGGTGTCTTTTTGTGGCTTTTCCGCCGGATAAATATCCACCCGATCTGCCAAAGGCATGGCCTCATCCTCGTAGGTCAAGGTCAACCCTTTTTTAGGTTCTCTTGCGGGACAACCTTCGGTACATGTTATTTCTTTTTGCGGTTTTGCCGGTGGCAACATGGCGGTCAACTCATCAAAGTCCACAGAATCCGGCTGTTGCACCGTTCCCCCCATGGCATACGACCAATTCATATCGTTTCCGGCATCATTTGAAACGGCAAAAGCCCCTAGCGACATAAACAAAGACAATCCCGATAACAATGCTACCGATAATTTTGTATCCATGTGTTAACCTCCATTCATCTATCTACCTAAGACTTTACTCTGCTTTCGGATAAAAATCAAGCCTTAATCAGCAATTCCCAATAATTTTTTATATTCATCGCGTAGATATTCGGCTTCTGCCCGATCGGCCGGGGTCATTTTTCGTAAGCGCAAGACTTGACGCATGACTTTCACATCATATCCGGCACCTTTTGCTTCGGCAAAGATTTCCCGAATATCGGCCCCTAATTCTTTTTTTTCTTCTTCCAATCGTTCAATACGCTCAATAAAAGCGGCTAATTTTCCCGCATCTGATGCGACTGACTTAACTTCTTCTGTCATTTTATTATCCCCTCATTTCAAAGTTATTTTTGTGTTTTTGTAATTGCTTGCACGGCCGCATTTAAATCCGATTCGGTACACAGTCCCAAGGTGACGGGATTGCGCGGCACGATATTATGGATATTTTTGTGCGTTCTTTCCCGAATGGCAATAATACTGGGCTTTGTGGTCCGCAATAATTTCACAATTTGCGAATCTTTCATATCCGGATGATTTTTCACGATCCAAGCAATTCCCGATGGTCTGTCCCCGCGTTTAGCATGCGATACATATTTTTTCCCTTTATTCAATAATTTTTCCACTTCTGGATTTTGATAGAGTGTCAGGGAAGCATTCGGATCTGCTTCACATCTTTTAATTTCATCGGCTGTTAATTGTTCGTTAGCAATCGGGTTTAATCCCATAATATGCGCGGCCACATCTCCGTCTGCGATTGCCTGAACTTCCAAAGTATGCATGCCGCAAAAATCGGCAATTTGTTGAAAAGTAAGGGTCGTATTATCCAATAACCATACGGCCGTTGCTTTGGGCATTAAAGGTAAAGTCATCTAAGTTCCTTTCATTTATATAAATCTGTTTGGAATGACATCAGTATATCAAAAATCTTTCCTAAAATCAATAAAAATTGATGACAAGCGAAAAATAATTTGGTATGTTGGTATCATTAGACAACAAAAAAATGAAAGGAAAAATAAAATGAAAAAACATTTACTGTGGGGTTTGCTTTCGGCGAGCCTATTGTTTGGTGATTTGGCTCATGCCGATTTTTATGCCGGAGCCGGTTTAGGGGGCAGTTTTAATGGAGGCCGTTCATCCAACGGTATTTCATCCGTAAAGTATAAGAACTCTTCCTTTTGGTCACTTGCCGGTGGTTATGAATTACCCTTACCGCTTTTTGATGTGCGTGGGGAATTGGAGTACATGCGCACCCGCCCCGAAGTCAAGGACGGTCGCACCAAACAATTAGACGGCCTTTTTTTAAACGGCTATGCAGACATTCCTCTCATTCCGATAATAGATCCCTATGTTGGTTTAGGAATCGGACGCACACGGTTTGACCACACAAACTCTTTCGCGATCCAAGGAATGTTGGGTGCAGAATATGAATTGCCTTTTGCCCCTGTCGTTATGTCGGGAGAGTATCGCTATTTAAAGGTCAACGAAACGACCGGCAAAGTCAACAGGGAATCAAAATATCACTCAAATATCTTGATGTTAAAGGCCCGCTATATGTTTTAGGTTTATGCCAAAAGAAACAGCCATTTCCCGCAAAGAAATGGCTGTTTTTGTGAGTATCAAAATCGGAATTGATTTTAGAATGTATATCTTAAACCCAACGATACTTTGCTGTTTTTAAATTCCGTTTTAGTATCATATTTTTTAATTTCACCCAGATATTCATACCGATATCCGATTGTTAAGTCTAAATTGTCATTTAACGCATAACCGACACCCAAACCGACATTCCATCCCCAATCGTTATCTTTTTCACTAATATCAGCCAATTTAACTGTCTCTTTTAACCAGCTATAACCGATACCGGCTCCGACATAGGGTTTAACTTGCTTTAAATTCGGCAATGGGATATCAAAATATCCGTTTAAGAAAAATCCTTTTGTTTCTCCTTCAACGGGAACGACTCCTAAAAAATTATCTTTCAATTTGTCGTTGTAATAACCCTCCAATCCGATTCTGAATAGATCCACTTTGGCACCAACCTCCAAACTGCCACCCCAAACCGTATTATCCTTAAATTTTTCGGATAAACCATCTACTTTAACTTCTGCATTCATCCGATTATATGAACCTTTTGCTTCCACATAGGGTTTCACATCCATGGCCAACGCCGAAGTAGCCAATAAACAGACAGTTGATAATAATAATAATTTTTTCATATTTGCTTCCTTTTTTAATAAAAAACGCCTTGATGAAAGGCGGATTGGAAGCTCGAAAACTGCTATAAGTGACAGCGTGATGTATTCGGATGGAATCCTTATTTCATCACCTTCCAACCCGAACATGGGTTGGAATTTTAACGTCTCGCGACGACTTACATGAGGTTTTCGAAGCCCCAAAACGGTAATCACCCGCTTCAATGTGAATTTTATAAGGATAATAACCAAAAGTCAAGAAAAAAATCAAGGCCCCCAACGGGGCCCTTTTTATGCCGGTTTTAGTAATGTATTCGGATTATACTCCGGCGGAACCATAAAGGTCGGCTTTTCGTATTTATTCAATTCCGACCTAAAATACGTCAGCACAAATAACCGAGTCGCCGATGACAGGCCGGATTTCCCTCTGATTCGATCAATTTTAGAACACAATTCATGAATGGTAATATGCTCCCTTTCACAAATATCCGCCAGCGAAATCCAAGTCTCTCGATCAAGCCTCATACTGGTGCGTCACCCATTGACAATCACATTTTTACAAATTAACATTTAGTCTCCTTTCTTTTTTCTTTGACAAATGACAAACTATTTTATAGTATGGTTTCTGATAATATACAACCAAAAGTCATAAAATAATCTTATTTTATGCACTTATTAGGCGTAAAGAGGATACATGAGAACAAAAAAAACAGCCCCCAAAAAGCCCACGCGCCCCTGCGATTTTCCCGGGTGCCCCGAAGCCGGTGAA
>JAXFZX010000028.1:0-15388 GCA_034184445.1 Pseudomonadota bacterium
ATGGAAATTAGTGACTATATCTATAATAATGTGGAACGAAAAATCGGAAAGTTAAGCGGTGTCGGTGGAGTCGATGTGCATGGCTCGCGCCTGAGTATGCGGGTATGGCTGGACACGGACAAAATGGCAGCCCTTAAAATTCCGGTTGCCATGGTGCGTAATGCCATTCAAAGTCAGAATTATCAACCCTCGTTAGGGAAAATCGGATCTATGCCAATGCAATCTGGCGTGCCGATGGTATATTCATTGCAAACACAAGGTCGTCTGAATGATACCGACAGTTTTCAAAATATTATTGTGCGCACAGCCGATCAAGGGGGATTAGTCAAATTAAAAGATATTGCTCGTGTAGAGATTGGTCAAGAAAATTACAGTATCTCTGGCCTTTTTAACGGACAACACTCCATTGCAATGTCTATATCTTTGACATCGGGCGCAAATGCGCTGGATACCATGAAATTAGTGCGGGCAGAACTTAAAAATTTATCACAATACTTCCCCGAAGGTTTGAAATATGTAATCGGATATGATGCAACGGATTATATTAACGCCTCGGTTGATGAAGTTGCTTGGACATTGATTTTAACATTCTTATTAGTGGTGTTGGTGTGTTATCTTTTCTTACAAGATTGGCGTTCAACATTAGTTCCTTCGGCAACAATTCCGGTATCTTTGGCGGGAACTTTTGCTGTGATTTTAGCCTTGGGATATAGCATTAATATGTTCACCTTGTTCGGACTGCTTCTTGCAATCGGGGTGGTTGTGGATGATGCCATCGTGGTCATTGAACGTGTTATTTACCTCATGCAGACACAAAAAATGAAGGCTAAAGATGCAACTTATCAAACGATGCGCGAAGTCAGTGGAGCCTTAATTGCAACAACTTTGGTATTATTAGCAATCTTTGTGCCAATTGGTTTTATGGACGGTATTGTCGGTAAAATTTATCAACAATTTTCCGTGACAATTTCGGTAGCCGTTGTCTTTTCTACATTAAATGCATTAACATTATCACCGGCGTTAACATCCATTATTTTACGGGATACCCAACCAAAAACAACAGGATTTTTAGGCGGATTTAATCGCATTATTCAAAAATCAACCCAAAAATACATGGGAATTGCCGGTTTATTGGCGCGACATATCTTTTTAATCGGGATGATCTTTGTGATGTTTGTCTGTATTTTAACGGGTCTGTTTAAATTAACACCGACTTCTTTTATCCCTGAAGAAGACCAAGGTGTGATCGTGATGAACATGATGTTGCCCGAAGGCGCGACCAAAGAACGGACCGAAAAATTATTAAAGCAAGTTGACGATATCGTTCGGGAAGAAACCGGTATTCAAATTACCCAAACCATCATTGGATTTAGTTTTGTCGGTGGTCGCGGTGAAAATGTGGCTATGGCCTTTTTTGTGCTAAAACCATGGGATAAACGCACAAGCGGTTTCTTTGAACGGCTATGGTATCGGATGCCTTTTGTCAAAGCCCCACGAGATGATTATTCCACGCGTATCTTAGAACGGTTAAGGGTAAAAATGGCATTGATACAGGAAGCCGAGATCCAACTATTTGAAATGCCGCCGATTCCTGGGTTAGGCCTGACGGGAGGATTGGATATTCGTTTGCAATCATTAAACGATATGGACTTTACTAAATTAGACGGGGTTGCTCAGTCCTTTTTGGCAAAGCTGAATCAGGCTCCGGAAATGGCATATGCCTTTACGACATTTACATCCAAAACACCCAATATATTCGTGGATATTGACCGCAATAAAGCCGAACAAATGCAAGTACCTGTGGCCAATATTTTTTCCACATTAGAAAATTATTTGGGATCGGGTTATGTAAATGATGTTAATTTTGGCACCCAAGTCAATAAAGTTATGATACAATCTGATGCCCAATATCGGTCGGTTAAGGATAAAATTAACGATATTTATGTGCCAAATACGACTGGTATGATGATTCCTTTGCGCGGATTGGTGACTTTATCCGAGATTTTAACGCCACGGGTTATTGAACGGTATAACCAATATCCGGCGGCAAAAATTACCGCCAACGCAAAACCGGGGATTAGCACCGGTCAAGCCATGAAAGTTGCACAGGCATTAGGCAATACTCTTCCCAAAGGATATGCTTTTGAATGGTCAACCATGAGCTATCAGGAAGATACCACTCATGGCCAAATCGGTTATTTAATTGCTTTGGCGGTTGTGTTTGCTTACCTGTTTTTGGTGGCACAATATGAAAGTTTCATTATGCCAATATCGGTCTTATTATCACTGGTAGTTGCCATGACCGGGGCAATGATTGGGCTATTGATTCATCACTTGCCATTAAGCATTTATGCGCAATTAGGCTTGATTTTATTGATTGGGCTAGCCAGTAAAAACGCTATCTTAATTGTTGAATTTGCCAAAGAAGAGCATGCAAAAGGCCGATCCATCATCACCGCAGGTCTGACGGGCCTTCGGGAAAGGTTTCGGGCCGTTTTAATGACGGCATTTACCTTTATTTTAGGTGTGTGGCCAATGGTCATTGCAACCGGTGCCGCCAGTAATTCTCGGATAGCGATCGGTGTGCCCGTGTTTTATGGGATGCTAATTGGAACAATCGGGGGATTGTTGATGATACCGCTTTTCTATATATTGGTACAAACGGTGTCAGAGCACATCTTAAAAAAGAAAGAATAATCTTTATAACATATTGAAAATAATCTGTTTTTTATATTAACGCTTGACAAAATTTACATAGTGTGCTATGATATAGGTATATGTGAAAGGAGGCTTCCCATGACGAAAAAGCCATATCAAAATCCTAAAAAAATGCTACGCAATATTCTTATTATAGCAGGGACGGTTGCGGCGGTGTATAATGCGCCAAAAGCATGGCGTTCATTGGTCGCACACATGCAAGATGCCGACTATGCCGAAGAACATCATGCCATAAAACACTTATCCCACATTTTAAGCGAGCGTGAAGAAAATGCCTTTAAAGTAGGGGGGGTTGACGACCCTAATGATCCATTTGTCAAAAGCATAACAAATGAATTAAATGCCCGTAAAAAAAGGCATGAGGCCGAAAAAAAGAATGCAAAATGTCGCTACTGTGAATTGGAAAAAATGCGGTAAAAACACCTATGTATTCGGTATATCAATTGTCGCAAGATGAACAAAAAAGGCTTTTGGAACTATTTCCACCCCGATATGCCAAGATTTATGCGGATCATGTGACAGTTCAATTTGGTGGGAATAGAGTGGTTGTACCATTGCCCCCACCGGCTAATAAAATGGAAATTATTGGTAGAGCCGATGATAATCACGGATTAGAAGCCCTTATCGTTCGGATTGATGACCATTTAAAGCGATCCGATGGTAAAGTTTATCATATAACATGGAGTCTTGATCCCAACATTGTCCCTGACCCCGATATTACCACCACCGATAATCAATATCGGCCTGTACACTCAAATATGTTAATTGGTAATTTAATTGATACAAGTGGAACTCTTTTGCCCACAAGGAACACAAGATGGTCTTTTTCCCGTTATACCACATCAATACCCTTTTATGCAGAGCCCAAAACCAAATACACTGCATTGGAATTATCCCATCAACACGGGCATACAATTTAATTTTTTCAAAAGATAAAATTGTCTTGATAAAGTGATTAGTGTGTGCTATACCCACTATGTATTAACTATTAGAAGGAGATTTATATGAAAAAAACAATAACCGCCCTATCATTATCTCTGTTGATGGCGATGCCTGTGTGTGCCGCAACTAAGCAGGAAAAGGCCGAAGAATTATTAAAAATGATGAATACCCAAAGCATTTTTGATACCGTCTATACACAGGCCATTATTCCTCTATCTTGTGAAATCATTATGTCACCCGAAGAAGAAATCAAATTAAAAGATGACTTTATGAAAATTGCAGATATGGACGCGTTGATGAAAACTTTATCTAAATTTTGGGTTGATAACTATACCGATCAGGAATTAGATGAGTTATTAGCGTTTTACAAAACCGATTTAGGAAAAAAAGCCATTCAATTAACACCCCAATACACACAATATTCGATGACCGAATTACAAAAATGGGGTGAAGAAAAAGGAGCAGCCTTTGAAAAATTAGGAGAGGATTTGGCTCGCAAATACTCTCGCCGTTCGGGGCTAGAAGTTGAAGCCTGCATCAAATCCAAAATGGGTATGTAAGCTTCTTTCATTTTAGGGCAGGTATAAAACACCTGCCCTATATTTTTTTACCCGATAATGATGTCGCGGTAGCATGAGTGATTTTGACGCGTATAATTTGTCCAATTAAGGAAGAATCGGCCATAATATGCGCATTTTGCAAATACGGAGTATAGCCCGATATTTGACCTTTTTCCTTACCTTTTTCTGTCAACAAAACATCTAATACTTTGCCCACCGTATCGGTATTGAATTTCTTTTGTTGCGTCAATAAAAGAGCCTGTAATTCCGTTAATCGTTCGGTTTTAACCGATTCTGGAATCTGATTTTTCATGATGCTGGCCGGCGTACCGGGGCGTGCACTGAACTTAAAAGAAAAAGAACTGGCATACCCGATCTGTCGCACAATATCCATTGTATCCTGAAAATCCCGATCTGTTTCGCCGGGGAAGCCTACAATAAAATCAGATGAAATGGCAATATCCGGTCTGACGGTACGAAAACGGTTAATAATGTTCAGATATTCCTCACGCGTGTATTGGCGATTCATCGCCTTTAAAATAGAATTGCTTCCCGATTGAATAGGTAAATGTATATAGGGCATCAATTTTTCAACATCCCGATGTGCCAGAATAATATTATCCGTCATTTCCGACGGATATGAGGTTGTATATCGGATTCTTTCTAATCCTTCAATATCGGCAAGCATTCGGATCAGATCTCCTAAATCCCGTGCCCCTTCCCCATGCCAACCATTCACATTTTGCCCTAAAAGCATAATTTCCTTTGCCCCTGTTTGAACAAGGTTTCGGGCTTCTAGCAATATCTCGTCCGCAGGGCGAGAATATTCGCATCCCCTGGTATAAGGCACCACACAATAAGAACAAAAATGGTCGCATCCTTCCTGTATTGCCAAAAAACAACTAGCCGCATGCGCCCGATGCGGTGT
Organism: Pseudomonadota bacterium; assembly: GCA_034184445.1. GTDB lineage: Bacteria > Pseudomonadota > Alphaproteobacteria > CAAHEQ01 > UBA3637 > CALXZG01. The sequence goes on from JAXFZX010000028.1 coordinate 5,149, forward strand.
TAAAAAATCAAATTTGGATTCGGCCGGAAAATCCGCCAAAACCACACGGCCTTTTTTGCGGTTATATTGGGTAATCAATTCCGGCAAACGATGATAATTTTGTGGCCCAACCGCAATATCCACAGCGTGTGCACGCTTTAATAGTTCAACACCACCGGCTTGAACAACGCAACCCGCCACAACCAAAAGGGCTTCTTTTTTTTTAACCCGAACCAACCGACCAATTTCGGAAAAAAGTTTTTCACTGGCCTTTTCCCGAATATGACAGGTATTAATTAAAATCACATCTGCATCCTGCGGTGAATTTGTATCCGTGTATCCCAACGCATTTAAAGAATCCCGCATCCGTGCGGAATCATACATATTCATTTGACAACCAAAAGTTTTAATATATAACTTCATTTTAACGACTTTCAATACGGGATTTTAATTTTTCAACAGCCTGCGCACGGGTAAAGGCATTGGGAAGGCCTGTTTCCGGGTAAAGCGTACGGTAAAAATCATTAAATTCGGAAACAGAAAATACTTCACGAGCCATATCCACCATTTTGCGCTGTTTCCAAAGAGTTGCCGTTCGCATAACCTGTTTTTTCTTAGCGGCATCAATCTGGTAATTTTTTAACAACTGCGCCGAGCGCGAATCGCTTTTTTGACGCGACAAATAGAACCATTTGGATTCAGGTGCTTCATTTGCCAGCATTAACAATGCATATGGATGCAATAATTCTCCCTTAAAAGAATTTTCAAAATTATTCTGAAATTGACCCTGTATTTTTTCCAAATAAGATGTAATTTCACCACGGGTTTTATCATCATTATCCAGTTCAATTAACAGCCGAGCCAATTCAACCATTGCGGTTGCATTACCGTTTTCGGCACTTAAATGATAAAAAAGCAAGGCTCGTTGACGATTTTGGGCTACATTCTCTTGGCCGGTCATATAAACATGCGCTAAATAGAGTTGTGATTCATCATCATTTTGATTAACAGCGCACCCAAGATAGGCCGATAAAGCCGCTGACAGACCTTTGGTACGCGCCAATTCATCCGCTACCGGACAATCTGCGGTCACGCCCGTTGCCCAACACAAAATCCCCAAAATAGTGCCCCAACAAATGATTCGCATCAGAATTCAACCTCTATGTGATCAAGGGTATCAGGCACTGGTGACAAACTGGTATAAAAGGGAATTTGTTCCCCACCTCCAACCGAATCGGTCGCTGTATGCACTTTTTTTTGAATCAGGCGTTGCCCTTCTTTATTAACGGCGACCACCGTCAATACGGGAACAGACCTTGGTTCCGAGACATTATTTTGGATCTGTCCCTCAATCAAAACTTGGCCCAAACCATCTTCGGTGGGTTCAACCTTAAAGGTAATACCCGTCACACTTAACTCAGCAGGCGTACCGGCTGGGACAGGAGTATCTAAGACCTCAAATAGCGGAACAACATCCGGCTCATTAAGTGTAATCGGTTCTGGCATATTCCAATCATTTTGCCCTGCCAAGTTCATATCGGGCGCAACAATTTCAGATTGTGCTGTTGGAGATACCTTTCTTTCTTGTTCAAGAGACAAGTCTGAAACAGGTGTTGGTATCGCATTTTTGTCTGTTGGGACGGGCAAATCTTTTTCCACTTTCATCGGTGCTAATGGTCGTTTTATCTCCATAGCATCCACTTTTTTTGAGGGAGTAGGTTGTCCACCCGTTTCCCGTTTAGGGGCATCTAGTTGCGACAATTTTGAAACCTCAACAACCGGTTGAAATGCGGGTTGAACCTTTTTCGGCCGAACCGGCAATGCATTTTGCCGAATTTTCGGTGGTATTTTGGATTCATCCGGCATAAACGAAGAAAAATTTGTTTGGAAAGAAGGCTTTAACGAATCGCGAAACATCCATCCCATAGCACATAGCACCACCACCAAAACCACATACAAAAGAGCAAGAATAATCCCCCTTTTCTTTTTCGGTGGTTCGGCCACGGGCTGAAAAGCCTCGGGCAACGAATCCGCCGGAGATGATTTTAACTCCTGCGCTGTGTAAAGAGGTTTTGAAAAAGGCCCCTGAGTGGAAGATTCAGCCTCTGAATCTTGGGAAGGGATAAAGGCTTCATCTAATATTAAGGGGGCTTCTTCGCCTTTCATAAAGACAAAATCACAAGCCGAACATTTTAATTTTTGACCGCTTTCTAATTGAATTCCTTCGGGAATTTTGTATTTTGCGGCACATTTTGGACATACAATGAACATTTTTATCTTTCCCTTTTCAAAAAAATGATGTAATAATACTATAAATAATTTTTATAAAAGATACAACACTAAATTTGAAAAAAGGATTAAAAAGTGGCTATGCAGGCAAAATTAAACTCTCCTATTGCGGAATTTAATGGCGTTTCCTTTCGGTATGACGGCGGGGGGGACATTTTAAAAGATATTCAATTCACGCTTAACCCAGGGTCTTTCCACTTTATGACCGGTGAAAGCGGGGCGGGAAAAACTTCGTTATTAAGCCTACTGTACCTATACCACCTACCAACCAAGGGGCGTGTTCGGTTATTTGGTTATCCGGTAGATGAAATGAAACGGATTGATCGGGCAAGACTTCGGCGCCAAATTGGTGTTGTATTTCAAGATTTCCGTTTGCTTAATCACTTAAATGCCTTTGATAATGTGGCCCTCCCCTTACGGATTGCGGGGGTAAAAGAATCGGAAATTCGCCGGCATGTATCGGAATTACTGGCTTGGGTGGGGTTGGAAAACCAAATGAAAACACATCCTCCCGAACTATCGGGAGGAGAACAACAACGCGTCGCCATTGCACGAGCCGTGATTAACCGACCGACATTATTGCTTGCGGACGAGCCGACCGGAAATGTAGATGATACGATGGCCAAACGGTTATTACATCTGTTTTTAGAATTAAATAAATTGGGGACAACCGTTGTGATCGCAACCCATAACGAAGGATTGATTCGCCATTTTGGGTTTCCCCGTTTGCATCTGGAAAAAGGGAAATTAAGTGTCATTCCCCAAAACCAATATAAAGAGATGGCCTCAAAATTATTTAATCGCGGAGGTGACAAATGAAACAAAGTCGCTTATTTTTTGCAACGGATTCTAATAGGCTATTCCTCCCGTGGATGAGTATGTTAATGGGCTTTATTGCCGTTTTAATGCTGGCGGCCGGTATGACTGCCTATGCTTCTATTACCGATTGGCAGCGGATTGTATCGGGTTCGTTAACGGTCCAAATTCCAACTTATACCGAATCGGGAGAAAATCGCGATTCCGTTGTAGACCGTGAGGTTGAAACTGCCCTTACCATTTTAAGGTCCAGCACCGGCGTTAAAGGTGCAACCGTTCTAACCGAAACTCAAATGACCGACCTGATGACTCCGTGGTTAGGAGATGGGGTTGCTATATCGGAATTGCCGGTTCCCAAATTGATTGATGTGATGGTAGATGCCGACCATTATCCCGATATTGTTCAATTAAAAGCGGATTTAGGTGCACAGGTGCCATCGGCCGTTCTGGACAGTCATCGGTTGCGATTGGAACCATTGTTACGATTATCTAGCGGTGGCATTAAGTTAATCGGTTTTATTTTAATTTTATTGGCTTTGACAGCTTCATTCACCGTCATTTACGCCACAAAGACCAGTTTAATTGCTCATGAGCACATTATTTCCCTTATTCATATGATGGGAGCAAATGATTTTTTTATTACCCGTCAATATGCGATTCGGAATTTTTATCTAACCTTTATCGGAGGGGGATTTGGATTATTGCTGGCATTACCGATTATGGCTGGTGTTTCGTTTCTGATCCACGGGGCAACCTTAGACTTCATTTGGGATCCAGCCCTAAACTGGAAACAATGGCTTATATTGGGCTGTGTTCCAGTGGGACTAGCCTTATTGGCTTTTATAACAACATTAAAAGCGGTTTCTGATTATTTAAAGCGGTTTTTATAATGGCAAAAAGAATTGTTTCCCCAACCTTTTGTTATATTTTAATTATAGGACTCAGCCTCTGGTTGATTGGTTTCGTTGGATTTTGCCTATATGCCCTCAGTTTCAAATTTCAACCTGCCGAACATGCCGATGCTATCGTAGTATTAACAGGGGGTGGAGAACGCATTCAAAAATCCTTAACGCTTTTAAAAGATAATTACGCCAATTATTTACTGATATCGGGGGTTCATCCATCCGTACGGTTAAAGGATTTGACACACAATTTAGCACCAGATATGAAGCACCGCATTACACTGGATTACATTGCCCAAGATACTCGCGGGAATGCGCGACAAACCGCTGAGTGGATACACAAAAACGGAATCAATAGCATTTTATTGATTACCAGTTTTTATCATATGCCACGCAGTATTTTTGAGGTTTTAAAAATTTGCCCGAACCTGCATATCATTCCGTTGCCGGTTTTCCCAAAATCATTTGACGATTCGGTGGATTGGATTCGGACACGTTATGCATGGCTTTTATTTATAGAATATCATAAATTTATGGCAACCCATTTGCAAGACTTAATAGAAAGGATATTCAGATGATACAAAAAATTCGTTCTGTTCTTTTTACCATATGTTTTTATGGAATTACTTTAATTTTATTTGTTCTGATGTTGCCGACCATGTTTATGACGCGTAAAGGGGCTTTGTTCTTCCCGATTTTTTGGACTAAAATGGCAACGGCTATGTTGCGCATTTTTTGTGGGATTCGCATTCGGGTAGAAGGGTTGGAAAATTTACCGTCCAAAAACGGATATATTGTGGCATCTAAGCACCAATCGGCCTTGGAAACAACATTGTTTCATCGTTTAGTCCCATATGTTTTTTATGTGTTAAAACAGGAGCTGATGTGGTTGCCTTTGGCGGGACTTTACCTTATTAAAACAGGCTGTATCCCCATTAACCGAAAAGGCGGTGCCGCCACCATGCGCAAAATGCTGACAGGAGTCAAATCCCGATTAGCCGAAGGAATGAATTTAGTTATTTTCCCCGAAGGGACACGAACCCCCCCCGGCAGCAAAAAGCCATATAGTCCTGGGGTGGCACTTTTATATGAGCAATGCCATGTCCCTGTGGTTCCAGTTGCCTTAAACAGCGGGTATTGTTGGCCCAAAAATAAAATTTTTAAGCGTGCGGGAACAGTCACTGTCCGTTTTTTAAAGCCTATTGAGCCGGGGCTTCAACGACGGGTGTTTTTAGATGAGCTCTATCACCGAATAGAAGAAGCACAAGATTCTCTTCCCAATCCGTTTCAAGGGTAGTACATGCATGTATTAGAGCCAAAATTTTCATTAGGTCTTTATGCCGATTCATCGGCAGTTTATATCAACGCCTGTTTGATTAAGACAGATGGCCTTGATATTTTAACCGACCCTATTTCTCTAACGCGTCCCTATTCACCGGAATTGCGTGAAAAGCTTTTACACCTAAAATATCCGGATGATGTGGCTAATGCCGAATTGATGACAGCACTCAATCGGGATTTAGTTGCTGAACATGCGGCTGTGGCCGAAGAATTATTGGCGGAGGTTTCACGCCATATTCCGCATGTGGATATTGTAGGATATTCCGGCCATTTGGTGCATTTGGGGCTTTCCGATAAACAGGCCGTTTTATGGGGTAGCGGAACTGATTTGGCCAAAAGGCTCAAACTTCCCGTCATTAACCGTTTTATCCAAACAGATGTGCAGGCCGGTGGAACAGGCCATCCAATCTTATCAACTTTTTGGGAGGCCGTCACACGAGAACGCAAAAAACCGGTGGCAATTTTGGGGCTCAGCGGTATTACCAGTTTGACCTATATCGGGGAACTTGGAGAGCAATACGCTTTTGATGTCGGAGTCGGCTGTTTGCTATTAGATAGATGGCTCAAGCGCCATGCAGATATTGAGATGGATTTTGACGGTACTTGGGCGGAAAAAGGAGATGTAGATGAGCGATTATTGTCCTATTTATTGAAAACGCCCTATTTGGCACAAAAGCCCCCAAAGGCACTGGACAGAAGCGACTTTAATCATTTGTTGGCACAGATTGAAGGATGCTCACCCGCTGATGGGGCTGCGACAATAACGGCTTTTATTGTAGAAAGCATTTTATCTGCACGAAAATTTCTACCCCATCCGCCACAAGAATGGATTTTAACCGGCGGTGGTGCCTTAAACCCGGCAATTGTTTTAAGGCTTAAAAAACAATTGGGCGGACAGATTTCTACAATATCGGAAATCAATATGCCACACTATAACTTAAATGCGGCCGGATACGCCTTTTTGGCAGTACGATCACTAATGGGGCTACCGATTACATTCCCCACCACCACCGGCGTTCCCGAACCGATCAGTGGTGGACTGTTCCACGGAAGAGAAGGCTAATTGTAAAATGATTAAAAAAAATAAGATTTCGTTTCTATGGTATTTCTATATCTACAAACAAAACTGTATTTATGTTTGAAACAGACAGTAATACAATCTTTACCGAAAATATTTTAAGGGATATAAATTATTATTTTACTAATTCTGATAGAACATTCAAGTCTATATATAGAACAAGATCATCCATTTGGGAGTATTTTTGTGTTATTTTTCTTGTGCTCTGCTTCCTATTTTTTATTATTTGGTTATTTAACAGGTCTAAGCATAAAATTCGTGAAATATGAACAAAAAAACTCCCCCAACCAATCGGTCGGGGGAAATTTTGATAACGCTTGAAATTAGCCTTCGCTATACCGTTTGCGTTGAAGCTTACGCGAACGACGACGGCATTCCGTTGCCTTACGCAATTTCTTTTCAGACGGCTTTTCATAATAGCGACGCAATTTCATTTCACGAAGACTACCTTCGCGTTGCATCTTCTTTTTAAGAACACGGATTGCCTGTTCCACATTATTATCATGAACAACGATCGTGACCATACGGATATCACCCCTTTCAAGCGGTCTAAATTAGAGTTAACGGCATTATAATCTATATTTTAACAAAAATCAAGCTTTTTTTACAGAAAGCCAAAATCACGACTAACAATGATCACTCCACCACATAACTGTACGACAGTCAACTCCTCTTTATTCAAGTAAAAAATAGCGATAAGCTAATTACTCTATTCATTTTTTCTAATCTTTTCTTAATATTACCTCCTCATTAACCCACTTTAAAACAAATAAAAATTTTGACCAATTATATTTATTAGGCACTTTGTATAAAAAAAGATTGCAATTAGGAACATTTTGATGTATAAAAGAGTCATCGGAATGTAGCGCAGCCTGGTAGCGCACTTGTCTGGGGGGCAAGGTGTCGTGGGTTCAAATCCCGCCATTCCGACCAATGAAAAAAATAAAAAACGGATACTGAAATGTGTCCGCTTTTTTTATACCCTTTTGTAGCCCAATTCTAGCCACTATTTCCCCTTTCAAAAATTTCCAATACAACGTTGTCAATGAACCAAATATAAGACCGGAAGTATACCTTTTGGGAATAAGTATACACTGACTACTTGGCGCTTTAATTTTGCCCACGTAGTCCAATTTTAATTGAATTTACTTAATTTACATATTCGGATACGCCTGCCCAAGTTCAAATCCAATGACCACCCTCACACAGAGAATACCCGCCAAGTATATTTTATCATTAAAAATCAAGTAGATATACCGACCACGTTATTTTTTTTAATTTTTTTGAGACCGTTTTTCGATTTTTGGGAATTTACCTTTCGAAAGGAGGTCCAAATGACCCAAGCTGAAAAAATAATCAAAATTATAATGCCGGATTTGCTACGGTATTTAAAAATGAAAAAAAGTGGAATTATTGCGCAGAAAAGACTGGATAATATTTCATTTCCAAGCATGTATTGTGAACGTGATCAAGAACAAGAATTTGAAGAAGATGGAGGCTCTCAATGCAAGTATCAATGCAAATAGCACTTTTAGAAAGACGGTCGATATCAGAACTGCAAGAAATGTGGAAGAAGTACTTTGATGCTCCCCCTACTACTTATAATAAAGAATTCTACATCTCCAGGATTGCGCACCGCATCCAGGAACTTGCTTATGGCGGTCTAAGCGCAAGTCAGCAGAAGCTGATTGCAAACATGTACGTACCACCGGAAGACAGAAACAATTTACCACCTGCCGGCACAAGAATTGTCAGGGAGTATTTGGGGGTTGAGAATGTTGTTACAGTCATGAAGGATGGCTTTGAATATAACGGAATGAAATATCCAAGCCTATCTGCGGTGGCAAAAAAAATTACAGGTCGCAAAATCTCTGGCCGGTACTTTTTTGGATTGGATAAATAAAGGAATATACCATGGAAGATCAAAAACAAATACGATGTGCAATTTACACCCGTAAATCAACAGACGAAGGCCTTGAAAAAGAGTTCAATACACTTGAAGCCCAACGCGAGGCTGGTGAGAACTTTGTAATGAGTATGAAGCATCAGGGTTGGGTAATCTTACCGGACCACTATGATGATGGTGGCTTTAGCGGTGGCAACTTAAAAAGACCGGCCTTAAAAAGATTAATGGCTGATGTTGAAAAAGGCAAAGTCGACATGATCGTTGTCTATAAGATAGACCGCTTAACACGTTCACTCCTTGATTTTGCACAATTAGTCCAGACCTTCGAAAAGAATAGTTGCTCATTTGTATCTGTTACACAGCACTTTAATACTTGCGATTCCATGGGCAAGTTAACATTAAACATCCTGCTGTCGTTCGCACAATTTGAGCGTGAACTTGGAGCCGAACGTGTCCGGGATAAAATTGCGGCTAGTAAGAAAAAAGGAATGTGGACTGGTGGCCCCGCTCCTTTGGGATATGATATAAAGGAAAAGAAGCTCATTATAAATCCGGAGGAAGCAGAAGTCGTAAAATTTATATTTAACGATTATCTAAAAACAAAATCACAACTTCAAACGATGAAAAATGTAAATGAGAAAGGATACAAGCCAAAGACAAGAGTTACGAAAACTGGAAGAGTTGCATCAAAGGGCCGTTTCAACCATTCAATGATAAGTAATATATTAAGCAACCCTATTTACATCGGAATGGTGGCATATAAAGACACTCTCTACGAAGGACAGCATAAAGGCATCATAGACAAGGCAATTTGGGACAACGTAGTAGATCTAAAAAAAAGTAATATAGGCACAGGATTTTCACCCCAAAAATCTGAGAAAGTAGCACTTCTTAAAGGGCTTCTAGAATGTGAATGTTGTGGTGCCATGACACCAACCCGGAGTAAAAAAGGCAATAAATACTATGAGTATTACACTTCGAGCAAGGCGGTTAAAGAAGGTGTAAAAACAGTTAACTGCCAAATTGGAAGTATCCCCGCCGGGGAAATAGAATCTTTTGTTCTCGATAAAGTTAAGAAGATATTTCAATCACCGGATCTGCAACAGGCTATGATTAAGGAATTTGAGAGACAAAATGCGAATTACAATGGTGCAGACGTTAATGCTATAATTAAAGATATAGGTGAAGCCTTTAAATATTTCGAACCTGCAACAATCCACGATTTCATAAAGGAAGTAGTACGGAAAGTTATTGTCTGCCACGATCATATTGAAATAAAATTGAAACCTCTTAGTGCGGCATTATTTGAAGACGGAACCCTTGGATCCGATGAAAATTTTGATGCAAAGCATCTTGAGCTCAGATACCCCATTAGGTTTGGCCGAAAGCGTGGTAGAGTTCTTATTATTGAACCAACTCCACAGGCATCAGATCAAGGGGAACGAGACAGTAAGCTCTATACCGCTGTTACGCAGGCCTTCTACTGGAAACAACAAATGGAAGAAAGACATATAACGCTTACTGAATTAGCTAAACAAGAACACACGGACAGAGGATATATGGGGCAAATTCTAAAACTTACGACACTCGCCCCTGACATAGTCATGGCAATTATTGAGGGACGACAACCTAAGCTCCTGACAACACGCGGTTTGATTAGAGGACACTTCCCCTATCTATGGGATGATCAACGTCGTGAGTTAGGTTTCGTGTAAAATAATAAGCTTACATCTACCTACGTATGTTTAACGCATACGTAGGTATTTTTTTCGATCCCATTTATATCCCATTTATTGAAAGAACCTCAACTTATGAATATATAGCCTTTTGTATAAATCATTAACAAAAGGTTAAAATATGACACAAAATTTATTCAATGGGCTACCCCCAAAAGTAGTCACATATATAAAAGTACACTTGCGATTTTTA
>JAXFZX010000029.1:0-21635 GCA_034184445.1 Pseudomonadota bacterium
ATTGGATGCTAAACCCGATAATTACGATGAATACACGGTCGGTGTGAACTTTAAGGTTGCTTTTTAACATACTAAAAAAATGAATAAAAAGCCGGTGCGCCAAGTGCCGGCTTTTTATGTAAATAACATTTTTCCCGCATATTGCGCAGATGTTCCCAATTCTTCTTCTAAACGCAATAGTTGATTATATTTTGAGAGTCTGTCCGTTCGGGATAAAGAGCCACATTTTATCATACCACAGTTCATTGCAACGGCTAAATCCGCGATAAATGTATCTTCTGTTTCACCAGATCGGTGGGATATAATAACGGGATATCCCGATCGCTTGGCCACTTCAACAGCATCAAGTGTTTCTGTAAGAGTGCCGATTTGATTGGGTTTTATCAATACGGCAGTCGCAATCCCTTGATCTATTCCTCGTTTCAATCGTTTTGTGTTCGTCACAAATAAATCGTCCCCAACTAATTGGACTTTGTGTCCTAATTTCTGAGTCAAGTATTGCCATCCGTCCCAATCATCCTGCGCCAAAGGATCTTCTAGTGATATAATGGGATAGGATTTTATCAATTTATCATAGTAATCTGTCATTTTTTCCGCCGGATATTTCTTATTTCCTTCCGATAAAAAATAAAATCCTTCTTTAAAAAAAGTGCTGGCAGCAATATCTAGTGCTAATGCAATATCCGTGCCAGTCTGATATCCCGTTAAGTCAATAGCCCTCATTATAAAATCAAGAGCCGTTTGGGTAGACTTTACCGATGGTGCAAAACCGCCTTCATCACCGACAGCGGTTGAATAACCGGCTTGCCTTAAAACTGATTTAAGGGCATAAAAAACCTCTGCCCCCATACGAAGTGCTTCCCGAAAATCAGGGGCACCTATTGGCATAATCATAAATTCTTGAATATCTAAATTATTATCGGCATGTTGTCCACCGTTTAAGATGTTCATCATTGGAACCGGTAAAATGTGTGCATTGACACCCCCAAAATACCGATAAAGTGATAAATTTTGAGATACAGATGCTGCACGCGCTGTGGCTAATGATACACCAAGTAATGCATTAGCCCCCAATCTGCTTTTATTTTCGGTCCCGTCCAAATGAATCAGTAATTCATCAATCAATCGCTGATTATCCGCCGGATATCCCAGTATGTGATTGAAAATCTCACCATTAACATTCTCTATCGCCTTTAAAACCCCCTGCCCCATGTATCGGCAATTATTGTTATCCCGTAATTCTGTGGCTTCGTGGATGCCTGTTGAAGCTCCACTGGGAACAGCGGCACGTCCAACTGTTCCATCGGAAAGTATCACATCAACCTCTAAGGTCGGCATGCCGCGAGAATCTAAAATTTCCCGTGATTTAATGTCAACAATGTCTTGCATATTCCCCCCATGGGAATATATTTAGGACCTTTTTACCAAATTGTCTAGTGCTATCAATCGATCCAATACCGCTGGCATATCCGAAAGTTTAATCATATTTGGACCATCACTGGGGGCCTTATCTGGATCTTGGTGCGTTTCAATAAAAATACCGGCAATTCCCGTTGTCATAGCAGCATTGGCTAAAATGGGAGCGAACTCGCGCTTACCACCGCTGGAACCACCGTTCCCTCCGGGGGATTGAACCGAATGGGTTGCATCAAAAATGACGGGATACCCCGTTTGCTTCATAATCGGAAGTGATCGCATATCAACCACCAAATTATTATATCCGAAAGTTGTACCCCGCTCAGTCAAAAGGATATTCTGATTTCCCGTGCTTTCAATTTTGGCAACAACCTGAGCCATGTCCCATGGAGCTAAAAACTGTCCCTTTTTCACATTAATGATTTTGCCGGTTCTTCCCGCCGCAAGTAATAAATCCGTTTGCCGACATAAAAATGCCGGAATTTGCAGGATATCCACAACATCTGCCGCCAAGGGGCACTGAAATGGCTCATGAATATCGGTTAAGGTTGCACAACCAATTTGCTTTTTAATTTCCTTAAAAGCCTCTAACCCCCTTTCCAATCCCATTCCACGGATGCCATTAATACTGGTGCGATTGGCTTTATCAAAGGAAGCCTTAAAAACAAACGGGATTCCCAATTTTTGAGTCAAATCCCATAAAGATCCCGCCATATCCAAACCATGATCCAAGCTTTCCATTTGGCACGGTCCTGCAATTAAAACAAACGGCCTATCGTTTCCAAAAACGATACTGTTTAATTGGACTGATTTCATATCCCCTCCTTAATCGGCTTTATTTTTGTTCGGTTGATACCGGCGGTAAAATCGTTTCCGGTGTCACCGTTGTATGATAACGTGCCATAACGACCAAAGTTAAACTAGTGCAGATAAAACAAGCAAAGAAAATCGTTGTCAACTTTGTTAAGATATTACCGGCTTGGCGTCCTGTAAAGAGACCATTAGCCCCTTGTCCCCCACCAAGGCCGCCCAAAGCCCCTCCTTCGGATCGTTGCAACAATACCAAAATTGTGATGGCAATGGCCAACATAATATGAATAACCAAAAAAACAGAGTTCATTTTTCAATTCCTTTCTTTAAAATTGAGTTTCGGCAATGGCCCAAAAATCTTCGGCTTTTAAACTGGCACCACCGATTAAAGCCCCGTCCACATCAGATACAGACAATAATTCTTTCGCATTTGATGGTTTTACAGATCCACCATACAAAATCCGCATCTTATCGGCAACTTCTTCGCCTAAAACCTTTTTAAGCTCTGCCCGCACCGCTCCATGCACTTCGGCAACATCCGCGGTTGTTGGAACTTTCCCCGTGCCGATTGCCCAAACGGGTTCATAGGCAATCACGCAATTTTCTGCCGTCGCCTTTGGGGGAACAGAGCCCCGAATTTGTGCCGTCACAACAGGTAAAGCACGACCGGATTCGCGTTCAGCCAATGTTTCACCGACACAAATCACAACCGTTAAGCCCGCATCAATGGCATTTTCAGCCTTGGTGCGCACAATCTCGTCCGTTTCAGCATGCATGGCGCGTCGTTCGGAATGACCGACAATCGTATGTGTTGCCCCTAAATCCCGAACCATTTCCGCCGATACATCACCGGTATAGGCACCCATGGTTTTTGGGGCTACGGCAACATCTTGGGCACCAACCCCAATTTTGTGAGGAAGTCCTGCAATTTGGCCCAGCAAACTCATCGGTGGGCAAATCAGCACATCAAATGGTAAATCCCCACTTGTCTTATCAAATACGGCCTTAGCCAAAGCCAATCCATCATTTTTCAGGCAATTCATTTTCCAATTACCGGCAATTAATTTACGACGCATAAAAGACTCCTTTCTTTTGAATAGACTCTTTTTAGCACAATTTTTCCGAAATTTCAAGCCAAAAGATATTTCATATTATATTTTGGAATAATTTAAAGTTTTTTTTCATTTTCCAGTTCAATTACTTTTTGATGATAGTGTTCAATTAAGTGTGAGGCTTTTTGAAAAAGATTATGTTGAAAAGCCGATATTGTCCCCCATAAAGCCATAACGGATACGATTATGGTGCACAGGGCTTCTGTAATTTCCAATTTGTCTTTAAATGTCCAACCGCTTTTCTTTTTCATGCTTTTCAGGTAAGGATTTTTAAGGCGAATCGCAAGGGGCATATTGATTTTACAAACAAAATATGTTAGGTGATTTGTAAGAGGAGTCACCAATGCCCAAAATTACTGTATCCCGCGCAAAAATGGCGGATGCCGAACAAATCGGAAAGATAGCCTTTCAAACGGCAGATATTCACTATAAATCCATAAAAAATGAATTTAAAAAGCCAACCTTAAAGACGCAGACAGAGTATATCCGAAAAAGCATTTCAGATACTGACCTTTTGGTTTTAAAGGCCACTATGGCGGGACAAATTGCGGGCTATGTGGTGGTGTATTTTAATACTTATCCTGCGGCATATTTTAAATTTCCTAGGCGCGCCTTTATCGGTAGTATCGGGGTGGATAAAAATGCCCGCGGACAGGGGGTCGGTAAAGCCCTGCTGAAAGCGGCGGAAAGCGCGGTTAAAAGACGCGGCATTTCCGTTCTGGAAATTGATGTTTATACTTTTAACAAAGCGGCCGAGAAACTCTATGTTTCCTGCGGCTATGAAGACATCAAACATTATAAACGCAAGTTTATAAAATAACCCCACCCGTTTTAAAGGTGGGGAATTAAGGGTAATTTCTTATTTCACAACCTCAAAAGAAATCTGGCCGTCGCCCAATTCCTCGGTCGCGTATTCGGTCGGCAGGTTTTCGGATAAATCGGTTGCCAAAACCTGTTCCATGATATAAGCCTGATGTTCGGTAATCGCTTCCCGAATCAGGGCTGAATCCGATTTCCATGCAAGCGTAATCCGATCCGAAATGTCCAGATTTTTCTCTTTCCGGCGGGATTGGATCATCCGCACAAAGTCGCGGGCAATACCTTCGCGCTCTAACGCCGGCACGATGGTTGTATCCAATTCCACAACCGCGGTGTTGTCGGGTAGAGGCTCTCCTTTAAATCCTTCTTTCATAGACAGGCGCAATTCAAATTCATCCGCATTTAATGTTTGACCCGCGATAGACAAAGTCCCGTCGGGATTTTGCGCCCATTCATTTTTCTTACTGGCCGCCATAATAGCCCCCATGAATTTGCCAAGGCGTTTCCCGATTAAAGGTGTCTTTAAATATAGGAAACGAGTTGCTATTGCTTCAACATCTGTATTCAAAATGACTTCTTTGACATTGATTTCGTCTTTCAGCATTTCTTTGAAATTTTCCAAAGAAAGGGCTTTTTCGCCGGCAATTGTCATGCTGGCCAACGGCAATCGGTTGCGCAATTTGTTCTCTTCCCGAATGGATTTTGCGGTTGATGCCACAGCCCGCACCAAATCCATTTGTGCCTTTAAATTTGATTCATCCGGTAAAGCATCTACATTCGGCCAATCTGCCAAGTGGACAGAGGCTTCCCCCGTTAATCCCCGATAGACAAAATCAGTCATAAACGGTGCCAATGGAGCCATCGCTTTTGTCAAATTTACCAAAACCGTATAAAGCGTATCAAAAGCTGCCGTATCCGTTCCGTCCCAGAACCGATCCCGCGACCGGCGAATATACCAATTGTTTAAAATATCCAAAAAGTCGGTAAAGGCAGTAGTGGCCTCGGGGATATCATAGTTCAGCATAAACCGGTGAACGGAATTTACCAAATCTTTTAATTTTGCCAAAATGTATGTATCTAAAATATCATCGGAATGCGTAATTTCTTTGGCCTTAATTCCTTCGGCATTGGCATATAAGCAGAAAAAGTAGTATGCGTTCCAAAGCGGCATTAAGGCTTGACGCATGGCCTTGGCGACTTCTTTCCCTTCATAATCCATACAAACATTTCCGCCATGCATAATGGAAGAAGATTCCAAAAACCAGCGCATGGCATCAGACCCTGATTGATTCAAAATAATATAGGGATCCGGATAGTTGCCGAGTTTTTTACTCATCTTCACACCGCCTTCGGCCATGACATGCCCCGATACCATACAATACTTAAAGGCAGGCTTATGATGAAGTGCCGTCCCCAAAACATGCAAGGAATAGAACCATCCCCGCGTTTGATCCACAGCCTCCATAATAAAGTCGGCAGGAAAATGCGTATCAAACCAAGTCTGTTTTTCAAACGGATAGTGAATTTGTCCTTCGGGCATAGATCCCGATTCAAACCAACAATCAAATACATCCGGCACACGGCGCATCATGGTTTGACCGCTGGGATCATCGGGATTGGGATAAACCACCTGATCAATGGCCGGCCGATGTAAATCCGTCACATCACATCCTGTTTTTTCTTTAATTTCAGCAACGGATCCGAATACATCCGTGCGTGGGAATTTCGGATTATCCGATTGCCATACGGGAATCGGGGCACCCCAGAAACGTGTTCTGGAAATTGACCATTCCCGTGCCCCCTCTAGCCACTTACCAAATCGTCCGTCTTTGATATGTTCCGGCGTCCATGTAATGGATTGATTCAGGCGACACAGTTCATCCCGAAATTTCGGCACATCAACAAACCATCCCGACATAGCCTTATAAATCAGGGGGGTGTCCGTCCGCCAGCAATGGGGATAAGAGTGTTTGATTTGCTCTTTTTTGACAAGCAAACGATTTTCTTTCAAGAAATTGAGCACATATTCATTGGCATCAAAGACTTGTTTGCCTTGCACTTCGGGCACTTCTGCCGTAAAGCATCCCGCTTCATCCACGGGGCAGACAATCGGAAAACGGGGATCATATTTGCGACAGACATCAAAGTCATCTGCCCCAAATCCCGGTGCGATATGAACCATACCCGTTCCGTCTTCGGTGGATACGAAATCCCCGGCTAAAATTTTAAAGCAACCTTTGTCCTTTAAGGAAGCAAAATGCGGGAACATGGGTTCATAGCTCATCCCCACCAGTTCGGACCCTTTCAGGGTAGCAATTTGAGTGGCGTGCTCCAATTGTTTGGCATAACGTCCCTTTAAAGCCTCGGCCAAAACATATTTTTCCCCGTTTTCTTCCATAACGGCGTAGTCAATATCGTTCCCGACAGCAATCATTTGATTGGAAAAAAGTGTCCAAGGCGTTGTTGTCCAAACCAACAGGTTCATGCCGTTTTCCAATTTAAACATAACCGTGATGGCGGTATCTACTTTGTCCCGATAGCATCCGGGTTGATTGACTTCAAAATTAGACAGAACCGTTTGCGCCGCCCACGAATAGGGTTGCACCCGATAATCTTGGTAAATTAAGCCCTTATCATACAGTTCTTTAAAATTGTGGATTACGGATTCCATAAAGGGTAAATCCATTGTATGATATTCCAAAGAAGGATCAATCCAACGCCCCAAGCGATGAAATAAACTGACAAAATCACCCGAGTATTTCAAAACGGATTCTTTGCAGAAATCATTGAATTTGTCCACACCATATTCTTCAATGGCCTTATGTCCCGAAATCCCAAGGGCTTTTTCCGCATTCATTTCCGCAGGTAAACCATGACAATCCCAACCAAAGGGTCTTTCTACCTTTTTGCCCAACATTGTTTGAAAACGCGCAACGGTATCTTTGACATAGGAAATAAAAATATGTCCGTAATGCGGTTGTCCGTTTGCAAACGGAGGGCCGTCATAAAATACAAATTCGTCCCCGTTTTTGCGTTTATCTTTGACGGCCTCAAAAATTTTACCTTCGTCCCAGATTTTTAAAATATCTTCTTCCATCTTTGGAAAAGAAAGTTTACCATTTAATTCCGGATAATATTTTTCTGTCATTTTTTAGTCCTTTTTTAAAAGTGCGAATAGGATAATACTACCCCATTTTCTACCCAAAATCAAGGATTTTATTTAAAAACTAAAAATTAAAATTGTTTCCGGGTTTCTTTGAAAGAGATATTTTTTTAATTACTCTTCTTTCTTGAATGTGGCCAATAATTCTGCCGATTTGTGGGCGTTTTTAAGGCGCATCATACCGTTTAAACTATATCCTGCATCAACATGAATAACTTCGCCTGTGATACCAGAGGCCATATCACTGAGCAAAAATGCGCCGGCACCACCGACATCTTCCAGGGTTATATTGCGATTAAGGGCCGAGTTATTTTCAACCCACCCCAAAATTTGCCGAAAATCTCCAATACCGGCAGCAGCCAGAGTGCGTACCGGGCCTGCCGAAATTGCATTTACACGAATATTTTGTTCACCTAAATCAAATGCAATGTAGCGAACTGAGGCTTCCAGTGCTGCTTTTGCTACCCCCATTACATTGTAGTTCGGTACATATTTTTCAGCCCCCAAATAAGTCAACGTCAAACAGGAACCACCTTCTGGCATCAGTTCTGCCGCCCGTCGGCATACATCCGTAAAGGAATAGCATGAGATCAGCATCGCATTTGAAAAATTACCGGCCGAAGTATCCACATACCGGCCTTTGAGTTCATTCCTATCTGCAAAAGCAATGGCATGCACGACAAAATCCATTTCACCCCAAGTGTCTTTAATGGTTTTAAAAGCATCATCCATAGATTCTTTATTCAATACATCACACGGTATCACCAATTTGGATCCTAATGATTCGGCTAACGGTTGGACACGGCGTGCCAAGGTTTCACCTTGGTAGGTAAAGGCCAACTCCGCCCCCTGCTCTGCCAAAGCCTGTGCAATTCCCCAAGCAATAGAGTGGTCATTGGCTACCCCCATGATTAAACCTTTTTTCCCTGATAAAATTCCTGCCATTTTGTTCTCCTTTATTCTTCTTTTAACAAACCATTTTGCACGCTGATTCGACGATCCATTTGAGCGGCCAATTCCGGATTGTGCGTAGCAATAAGTGCTGCCAGACCCGTTTCACGAACCAATTTCAGCAGTCCTTCAAATACACCGGTTGCCGTTTTAGGATCTAAATTCCCCGTTGGTTCATCCGCCAATAAAAGTGCCGGTTTGTTTGCCAAAGCCCTTGCAATTGCAACCCGCTGTTGTTCCCCGCCCGATAGTTCTCCAGATCGGTGCGTTAATCGGTGCATCAAGCCAACCTTTTCCAACAATTCTTTGGCCTGTATTTTGGCTTCTTTCGTACTTTTTCCGACAATCAATAAAGGCATCATCACATTTTCTAGTGCCGAAAAATCCGGCAACAATAAATGCGCCTGATATACAAAACCCATGGTGTCGCGCCGCAAAATCGTCCGACCAAAATCATCCATTGTTGATGCGTTTTTACCCATAACAAAAATCTGTCCTTTGGTGGGGGTGTCCAATAGACCGGCAATGTGTAATAAAGTTGATTTTCCCGAACCCGAAGGTCCCACCAGAGCCACTACCTCACCGGCCTTAATTTTTAAATCAATCCCGCGTAAGACTTTTAGAGCCGTTTCTCCCCGCCCATAAGTCCTTTCTATTTTTTGAAGTTCCAAAACGGGATTATTCATACCGAAGAGCCTCCACCGGATCCGTTCGTCCCGCTTTCCATGACGGATAAAGCGTTGCAAGCAGCGATAAAAGAAGTGACATAATTGCTACAACCAAAACCTCGTTTAAATCCACTTTGGCCGGCAAATGAGACAAAAAGTAAATTTCGGCCGAAAAAAGGTTTTTGCCCGAAAGCCCTTCTAACCAGTTCTTAATAGCATCAATGTTATAGCTGAATAAAAGCCCTAAAACCACTCCGGCCAAAGTCCCGACCGATCCCACCACAAGACCCGACATTAAAAACACCCGTTGTATTCCCCCACGCGACAAACCCATTGTGCGCAATATGGCGATATCTTTTGATTTGTCCCTGACCAACATAATAAGCCCTGAAATCATATTAAATGCCGCTACAATGATAATCAATGTCAAAATTAAGAACATGACATTGCGTTCAACTTCTATTGCATTAAAAAAGGCTTGATTGGTGTGTCGCCAATCATAAATCACCGCATCCGTCCCAACGGCATTTAAAGCCTTATCTTTCATTTCGTCTAAACGATTCATATCGGAAACAAAAATTTCTAAATGCGAAACGGCATTTCCCATTTGGAAAAATGTTTGAGCCTCGCTAAGGGGCATAAAAATATAGTTATCATCATATTGGAACATAGATGTGTTAAAGGTTCCTATTACCCGATAACTTTTCATTTTAGGGATTGTGCCAAAGGCTGTAATATTACCCTTGGGCGACAACAATGTTATTTTATCCCCTTTCCTGGCACCTAACCGCTGTGCCAACCGATATCCCAGTATCACATGATTTTCTTTAAATTCCGTCAAGGAGTCACCAACATAGTTGTCTTTTAAAATGGCACGATTTAAAAAATCCTCTGACCGCATTCCGCGAACCAAAACACCGGAACCGGTATCATGGATGGTCGCCATGACTTGCGAATCGATCACGGGAATAACGCTTTTAATTTCGGATATCTGGGATAGTCGTTCAGATTTTAAAACATAGTTTTCTAATTTATCTCCCCAATCGGGATAGACACCGATCGGCCCATTCAAACCCAAGACTTTATCCATTAATTCGGCTTTAAATCCGTTCATCACACTCATCACAATGATCAGTGTCGCAACCCCCAACATAATTCCTAAAAAGGAAAAACCGGCAATGACCGAAACAAACCCCGTTCTTTTACGGGATTTTAGATATCTGAAAGCCAATAATCGTTCTGTTTTTGAAAACATGGTTTTCTTTTACACCAATTGGGAAAGGTTTTCAAGTAAAAATTTACTTTTTATAGGAAGCCCTACGAATGCGATCATTTATCGCAAGACCAAGCCCTTTATTCGGTATTGGTGCTATGGCGATCTTGGAAAAGGCCGTTTGCTCATCCGCACGGTGCATATAATCAAAAAGGTGACTGGCTGCCTCACACAAATCGCCCGAAAGGCTCAGATTTAAGGGAGCATCTTTTCCAACATCTCCAAATCCGATAAAAAATTCATCAAAATCGGGGACCGTCACATTAATCCGCAGAGGATGTGCAGGGGCATAGTGTTTTAGCATTTGTCCGGGAGAACTCGGCAGATCGGGATTACCGGCGGAAAGAATTACGGGTTCACCCAAAAAATCTTCAATATCCTCTTTGGCAAGCCCCCCAGGACGCAACATGATAACTTGTGGCCCTGTTAAATCAATAATGGTGGATTCTACACCGACCGCACAAGGTCCCCCATCCAAAATCATATCTACGCGTTCCCCAAGACTTTCCCAAACATGTTTAGCCGTCGTAGGACTGATAGATTGGGAGCGATTAGCCGATGGTGCCACAATGGGAACACCGCTGGCTTCAATTAAATTCAGGGCTATGGGATGATTGGGCATCCGAACCGTCACGGTCGGGAGGCCCGCACATGCTAAATCCAATGCCGGCGACATATCTTTGCGTTTTAAAACAAAGGTTAAGGGCCCCGGCCAAAATCGTTTGGCAAGTGCCAATACCCGTTCATCCACAACGGCATAACCACCCAAAAAATCCGTATGTGCAATATGGGAAATTAAGGGATTAAAAGTGGGTCTGTTTTTAGCCTCAAAAATATGGGCAACGGCACGCGCGTCATAGGCCGAAGCCCCAAGGCCATAAACCGTTTCTGTCGGAAAGGCAACTAAACCCCCGCTTTTGATGATTTTAGCCGCGCGGGCAATTGTATCCGAATCTGCCGAAAAAATATGTGTCATCTTTTTTCCTTTATGGACACCATATTACACCATTTTTATTCCAAAGTCAAAAAAAGACCCCCGCAGGAGTCTTTTTTTAAAGTTCATCCCTTATGCAGCCGGACATTCCGGGGCTTTTGTTGCATTAAATTCCACCCATTTTGCATCGGCTTCATCGGCGGATTGAATAGCACCTTGCGGGCATTCAGAAATACAAACACCGCAATCAATACAGGTGTTCGGATCC
The DNA here is from genome assembly GCA_034184445.1 of Pseudomonadota bacterium. Taxonomy (GTDB): domain Bacteria; phylum Pseudomonadota; class Alphaproteobacteria; order CAAHEQ01; family UBA3637; genus CALXZG01. The sequence continues at coordinate 11,415 of JAXFZX010000029.1, forward strand.
ACAACAACCTGAGTCCCAGCATCATGGAATGCGGCAACTGGGCAAACTTCAACACAGGACTTGCACATAACGCAAGAATCATTAACTACTGATGGCATTTTAATCTCCTTTTAATAAAAATTTATGCGTTTTGGCTTTTAACCCATTTTTAATAAAAAAGCAAGTATTATTTTTAAAATCTATCCTATTTTATAATTTTCAACAACGCTGCTACCTCATCTTGATGATAAGAAGTGGCAAGAACTCAGGCAGTTAATGACCTTCAATCACTTTGATTTCGTCGTCTGTCAGGTTATAGAGTTTATAAACCATAGAATCAATCTGTTTATCTGTGGTATCTATGGTGGATTTAATGGTTTTTGCCTGTTGTGATAGACGATTAAAACGGTCATACCAATCATCTTTTAATGTTCCAGTTAGGTTTATCTTTTGTTTTTTTAATACATCAGTAAAACCAACCCAATCACAATCACACCAATTTTTTAGTGAAGAGTTGGTGTTTATATATTATTTTTTCCAACAAAGCAAATGTTTTATTTAGGATTTTATGACAATATCAAAAAAATGGTGCCGAGAATGTGACTTGAACACACGACCCACGCATTACGAATGCGTTGCTCTGAAGTCTTTACACCTCAACACTGAAAAGGAATGTAGCATATTTGATGCAAAAAATCAAGAAAAATAATTTTAGGGTTCTTTCTGTGTATAAGTATTTGATTTTTAAACTGTTATTCTTTTATAAATTCTAATATAGAATAGTCCTTAGGTTGTCCTAGAGTAGTGATACTGGCCTTTGCCGTATTCTCAATACCTTTTCAGCGGTTAGCAAAAGGATTCAAAATGAAAAATAAAAAAATTGTGGGAATGATCAAAAAATACTTGCATTTTATTCATCTTTGATATATAAATGCTTATTCGTGCCGAGATAGCTCAGTTGGTAGAGCAACGCATTCGTAATGCGTGGGTCGTGTGTTCAAGTCACATTCTCGGCACCACTTTTTATTCTAACTGCTTGATTTACAGGCAGTTATTTTTTTATCAAATCCAAATTATGGTTGTCCTAAATTGTCCAAAATGATGGCCGACGACTTTTGCTCTCAAAAAAACACTTCTGTTTTGAAAGGTGCTACAATAGGTCCGTTCGTAATTTTAAACAGGAGTAATTTATGGCGGAACAGAATATGGATAGTAAAGCACAAAAACAGCAAAAAGAGAAGTTAATTCAAGAATTTTGTAATTTGGATTTGAAAAATGCAACCGTGGATGATGTGAAAGTTTATTTAGAAAAAGGAGTGCCAATTGATACACCTGATGAGTTTGATGAAACAGCACTTGTTAAAACCATTCGTGCCAAAAATAAAAATGTGGCAGAATATCTGATTTCAAAATCAGCCAATATCTATGCAACCAATGTATGCGGTGAAACAACAATGATGATTTGTGCTAAAAGGGGGTATTTAGATTTTGCTCAATTATTATCTGAAAATGGCTATAATATCAACCAAATGACACCTTTAACACACCAAAGTGTTTTAGTGTTAGCTATTTGGAATCATCGGACTAAAATGGTTAGTTGGTTGGTGGAAAATGGGGCTAATATCAATACGGTTGATGATACACTATGGACACCTTTAATGATGGCTTCATATTCTGGCTTTACCGATATTGTTGAAATCTTATTAAAGCATAAGGCTGATCCATTTAAAAGAAATGATAAGGGGATGACAGCTTTAGATCTTGCCACTTTTTATCATCAAGATGATGTGGTGGTATTGTTAAAAAATTATATGGAGTAAAAAATATGCTAAATGATAATGAATTTTTATATATTGTCCCACTTAAAAATGTGTCTGTCCCAAAGGCTACATTAAATAAAGATTTTAATGATTGGTCTATTTTAAACTTTCAACAATTAATTGATTTATATGGTAGCTTTAAGAAAATAACTTGGAAACGGAAAAAATCGTTACTTTATCTGGTAAAGAAATTTGATTCGCCCAGCAAGCTACGGTTATTAAAAAAAGAAACTTACTTATTTTTAGCTTTATTGAAGTGTCTTAATTACAAAAATTTAGGAGTTAAAACTTTTATAGTGAAAGCAAAAGATTTTGATGGATACAGAATCTTAGATTTGCATAAAATTGGTTCCCATAATCAAAAAAGGATTCTGACTACACCTTTGCTAAGAAAGATTATATCCATTATGGAGATTGACGAAAAAATATCCGATTTATTTTATGAATTATTGTCAAAGAAGTAATAAATCAAAAATTTGCCATTAAATGGTAAAAAAATTGATGTGGATAATTTTTTGATTTTACAATAACTTATTGAAAATAATAAAATATTATAAAAAAATATTTCTATTTTTAAAGCAAAAAGTTAATATTATGGGTCCAAAAATATGGCATAATATGATATAATAAAGATATCTTTAACAAAACAAACGAAGGAGGAAAAAATGTTAAATGATAATGAAATTTTATATATTGTGCCATTTACAAATGTAAAGGTAGAAAAAACAGCACTTAACAAAGATTTTGGTGGCTGGTCCATTTTAACTGGGGAACAGTTGCTAAAATTATATGATGATTGCAGGAATGTTTCTCTGGAAAATGAAGGGACATATTTTGTGAAAAAGTGCATAAAAGACGATACAATAAAATATGTGATTCAAGAAGAAAATTTATTGATTGCTCTATTAAGGAGCCTAAATTATTGTGAATTAGATATTTCCCAAGTTATTCTAGTGGGTAATAAAGGATCGAAATCATTAGAATATATTCCGTATAATAGGAAAAATATTGATGTTGCCAATAGTAAAACCTACTTCTATCCAATAAAGACAAAAATGAAAGTGCTAACGACATCTTTATTAAAAAAGATTGATTCAATTATAGTGAGTGGTAAGCAAATACCAGTTTCATTTTATAAATTATTGTCAAAATGGAACCAATCTTTTGATGCAAATAGTCCTTGGGATAAAACAAAATTGTTATATCCTATTTGGGATAAATTGATTTTATCTGTGAAAAATAAAACGGCGTATGACACGGATGAACTACTAAAAGAATTGATAGGGGTATATCCGGACAAGTATGCTGAAATTGAAAATTTTTTGGGGAAAATATATAAAGAGAATAAACTTCCTTTCAGTCCAGATTATATCCATTTAGCAAGAAAAATGAAGTTTGGAAAGAAAGGACAGGGAGCATCTAGTGAACTATTCCCATTGTTCTTGGGAAAACACGTTATACCAGTAATCCAAAGAATAATCTGGCATTCATTGCTTAATTTAGCTACTAAGGGATGTGTTTATCCAAGATATATTAAGACTGAATATGATATTCAAAATATAACTGATTAAAATTTTTTAATGAATGAAGAGGTGCAAAAATGCACCTCTTTTTTATTGTTGATGTATATCAATATAATAACACGGGTCAATTTCTACTGCTGCATTGTAGGAATCAATTTTAGCTATTTTTCCAATCATGTTTAGCGTTGATTTTTTATTACCTACTTCATTTAAAAATTTTTCAATATTTTTGGGATCTTTTAAATGACACCGAATAGAATATTTTTGTTGTAGGCCATCTGTGCCTGTATCCGACAAGTAAATATCATCATCCATTCCATTCGAATAAGAAGAAACATGTAACGGTGTTTTAATAATTTTATTTAGATATTTGTCCCTTGTCGTTTTTTTCTTTCCTATTCCTTCATATGATAGGCGAACACACCTTAAATCATCTAAATCATTTTCACACCAAAAATCATGATTATAACCACTTATATCGCCATATTTATTGGTTATAGTAGAAAAAATCTCTAAACCAGTTCCTTCGGGATGTTCTTTTCCCCGTATTTTGAATAGAAAACTTCCAAATTCAAAATCAGCAGGATAGGATGCATAATTATTTTCATTAAAAGCAAGATTATTTTCTGGTAAGATTGGTTTTGGCGATGAAATTTGTTCTATTTTTTCAGATTGAGGCTTATTTTGTTTTATCAAAGGTTGAGGATTTGATAAAACTAATTCTGGAGATGTAGCTTGTTTATTGTCAAATTTGGTTTCACCATAATTTGTTTGTGAAGGAATATCTGAATCACTAAATATATACATCATAAAAAATAATCCCAAAATACCAAATACTATATCGGCATAAGGATTCTTTAATAAATTTTTTTGCTGATCTTGATTGGAGATATTCGTTGAAGTTTCATTTGAAAATGCTTCATTTATTGCTGTATTAGAATTAGCTTCTATATTTTTGTTTTTTACCCCCTTTATAATATCCTTAGTGATAATATAAAACAAGCCGACAACAACTCCGACAACAACTAAAAACATAGTTAAAACAAGTATCATTTGAATCATAATGTATTTCCTCCCTAGATATCAAAATATTCTTGTGCTCTTTCCCTGCCTAATTCTTTAAATTTATCAAGGCTAAAAACACCATTTTGTTTTACAATAGTATCAAAAATATCTGCTGCAAAGCCATTATGGGATGGATGGCTAAATACATATATACGATTTTTAAGTTTTGAATTTTTATTGATTAAATCATTAAATGCTGTTTGAAAATGTTTAAAAAATTTATCTTGAGGAGGAGGATTATTGTGTAATTTTTCTCTTTCAACAAAATGACTATAACCTACAATCCATATTTCTGTTTCTGATTTTAAGGCAATTTCAACCAATAATTCGGCCATTTCTTTTTGGCTGTTTATAAACTTCTCTTCAAAAGATTTATCTTTTTTTATAAATTCTTCTAATTTCTTTGTTTTTTTCGTGTAAAAAGGTGTTTTATTAAAGTAAAAAATCTCATTTTCCTTGGCCCATTTATTCATAAAATTACGGATACATGATGCCTGACCGATAAAGTACCCCTGTCGGCCATACCTACCATTATATTCATCTTGTCCAGGATTATCACCGACAACAATATACCTAAATTTGTCGGCATCTTCAATTTTATCTTCTAATTCTTTCAAAAAATTATACCCTTTCTCTTCTGATATTTTAGGAACGATTTCCTCATCTTTATATTTACTAAAAAAATTGTATAATTTACCTTTATCCATGTAATACCCCTTTCATATGTTGTTATGGACATACATTATTATTTTTTTTAAGGTCTGTCAAGCAGTTTGTTTCTAATTATATATAAAATAAGAAATACGGTGGGTTTGTTAAGTGTAATGAAAATCGTATTATCAAGTGAAAGGATAATTTATTACATGAATACAGGCAGAAAAACTATTCAAATCGGTGGCTCAATTAAAAATGCCCGCAAGAAATTGGATATGACTCAAGAAGAGCTGGCAGGATTAATTGGGTGTTCTCCTAAAACCATTAATAATATTGAAAGTAACAAAATTCCAGAATTGAAGCAAATTGTGAATTTGTGTGATGTTTTAGGATTGAGCATGGATAAACTTTTTGATATTGCCTTACCTAAATCTAAAAATACCCAAAATGATTATTTTACACAAAGAGAAGAAGCAAAGCGCCATCTGAATTTAGAAGATTCTGAAAATTTGAATGTCATTACTGGGCGCATTTATTCTTTAAATAGCGCGCAATTAAAAGTGATTCGCGAAATAATTGATCTGTGGAAATAAAAAACTTTCGCTTTTTCCAGTTGTATTTTTTATAAAAATAATAAAACGATATATACCATGTAGGTGCCCATGGTATTGTGTCTTTCATAATATCATCCATCTAAAAACAGATCTGATTTTTTTTAAACTACTTTTTAGTGGTAATTAATAGTATTATTTATTTGGGATTTATTTTGATGGATGATGTTATGCATGGGGACACGGATTATTTAAAATAATAAATTATTTTGACATGGGATAAAAATGGGAAAAAATATGGGGCGGAAAAGTAAAAAGCAAATATGTGGTGGTATGCCGGACTAAAAAAATCGGTCTATTTTTTATTATTTTTATTTATTTTTCAGTATGTTATTTTATTAATTATTAAAAGCTTATTTAAATTGACATTATATTATAATGCAGTAGCATCCTTTTTACAAAACACAATGGTGTGTTTTGTAGTCATAAACAAAAGGATAAAAAATGACAAATTTAAATGAAAAGGTTTTGGATATTGTACCTGAAAACAATCCAATTTTGAATGATATCAATGCACTATCAGATGATGTTCGCAAATTAGTTAAAATTTTTAGTGAATCTTTTTCTTATCCTTGGCAAGAATCAAAGGAAAGAGCAAGAGAGTTAAATAAAGTTTGGTTGGCGGTTTTTAAAAATGATCAATTAAAATCATCTTTAACTGTTAACCAATATGCGGCGCAATTGCCACTGCATATAAATTGTAATTTAAGAACACTGTCTATGTTCTTTGGGCAACTGCAAAATAATGATAGGATTGAGCCATATTTGTATGCCACTATTTGTGATGAGCTAAAAATACCAGGTAAAAAAGCGAATAGGCCAAAGGAAGCATTATTTCAGCTTTATTTGGATAAAATTGCATGTGTTACTTTACACCAATTATTAGACTATCATATTTGGCAAAAAGAGAGGAAAAATATCTGCTGATATCCACTTATTTGGTGGGTTAGTATCCATTGGTTAAACAATGAATAGATCCACCAAATTTTGCAATTTTTGTTGCATTAATGGGTATGACTGGCTTATAGGTGTGGCTTTGGATAATTTTCAAGGCCATCTCATCTGCCGGCATATCATAGGTAGGGACCAAAATGATTTTACTTGTTTGTAAAAAATTGATATAGACACCTTTTGCGCTTTCCCACCCATGGTATTTTTCATAGGTTGGCTCATAGGGAATATCAACCAGTTTAATGTGTGGACAGATTTCTTGTAAAATTTGATGACATTTTTCCAATTCTTTACAGTTAGATTTATTGATTAAAAGTGTATTGTCATCTAAAAATTGCATCATTCCATCAATATGGGCAATTCTATCACCTGGTTCATAAGGCAACCAGATCATTTTTTGAATACCAAATAATTCTGCCATGAATAAATCCATTTTATCTTGGGAAATAGGATTTAACTCTAATGACTTTTTTGTGGCAATACCAATACCTTGATTGTTGCTGATTAAATTACCACCATCAAAACGAATTGGAAGTGGTATCGGTAAATCGGGAAAATATTTTAGGCATTCTATTTGCACATGCTCACTTTTTAAAAATGATTGGTAAGGTGGCTTATAAAGTAAAGGAATCGGTTTTTTGTCGGTAAAAAATGGGGCAAAGTCTCTAATCCATATATCAGGCAGATCAAGTGTTTTAACCTCATGATAGGACTCTAATGTGTTTTTTAACCGCTCATAAATGTCTGTATAGCATCCATCATAAAGTGATTCTATGCGTTTGCTTGGCTTTACCAGTAAAATTGTATTGGGTTCTGTAATTAACATGCGATTTATCCTTTCGGGATACATTATAGCACATTTTAAAAGGGAAGTGTATTTATAGAGTTATAGTTATTTAATAACTAAATCTCTTGTTTTTCAATGAGTTGTAAAATTTTTTACAATGATCCGGTTATTAAAATTTATAAATTAAAAAATAAGATAAATACATACCTAACACTTAAACGAAAGGTAAAAAAAATGATAGAGACGATTAAAAGCAAAGCCAGATCAACACCGCATTATCGGGCACGAATCAGAATTAAAAATGTCATTGATAAATCTAAAACATTTAAATACTATGATGATGCGGCCAGATGGTATCATCAACAAATGGCTGACATTGATAATTTTACAAAAGCACATGGTTATGGGGCCAGTAAAGCAACTTTGGCGCAGGCGATTGACAAATACATCAGGGAACATAAGATTAAGTCGCTGTCTTTGCCTATTTTGAATTGGTGGAAAGCTAAATTGGGGAATAAATTATTGACGGCCATCACAACAACAGATATTGTGGCTTGTCGTTCAGAACTCATGACAACAGAATATCAGATCGGTCATCAATTCAGACCAAGGCAAGCAGCCACTATTAACAAGTATGTAATTATTTTAAGTGGCTTAATGACAACAGCCATGAAAGAATGGCAGATTATTTCTTCTAATCCTTGCCAACAAATTAAAAAATTAAAGGAGCCAAAGGGGCGAACAAGGTATTTAACCCATGATGAAATTAAATTATTATTGGATGCCTGTCAGAAATCAAAAATGGCTTATTTGTATCCTATTGTAGTGATTGCGCTTAGCACAGGGGCACGCAGGTCTGAAATTTTAAAATTGAAGTGGAAGGATGTCATGTTTGATGAGCATAGACTGATTTTTGAGGATACAAAAAATGGTGATACACGCAGCGTGCCTTTATGTGGTAATGCATACAGTATGTTGGCTCAAATGAAGAATGAATCAGGTAAAATTCATGATTTTGATTTAGTGTTCCAAGGTCGCATAAAAGGTAAAGTTTTTGATTTTAAAAAGGCATGGAAAACAGCGCTTAAAACAGCGGGTATTCAAGATTTTAGGTTTCATGATTTAAGGCATACTGCTGCCACCTATTTGCTTAGGACTGGGATAGGTCTAATTCCACTTTCTGAAATTTTAGGTCATCATACGATGGATATGGTCAAACGCTATGCCCATGTGATGACGGATTACAAGCGAAAATTTGTGGAAAACATGAATCAAAGTATGTTCCAATAGGGGGATAAAATGAAAGGGCAGGATGAAAAAATAAAAAAAGAAATGCAAAAATGGATGGTAAACTTGGGTCAAAATTACAATGTGTGTTTGACCTTTCAATTTAATAAGGATAGGATTACAGAAAATGAAGCCAAATGTGCTGTAAGGGTAGCATTTGGAACATTATATCGTGAAATTTTAGGGCGCAAATGGCATAACAGGAAATCAGAACAGTACTCTTTTATCGGTTTTCAAGAAATGGGTAAATCTGGTATGAATAGGCACTATCATTTTATGTTAAAGGCAGAAAAAATAAATTTTTGCACTTTTTATAAATTAAATTATTTTTTAAATAAAGGTGTCAAAAAGGTTGTGCCATCGGCCAAAGTAAAAGTGGATCCGATGTATAATGCAAATTGGGGTGCCTATATTGCAAAAGAGGTAAATTCTGATAATAATACCTTGATGACGGAAGATGATTTTAGGTAAAAAAAGAGTATCTTTTTTGAAGATTTAAAAGAGGTTAGCAAAGTCAATAATCTGTGTCAAAATTTAGAATTTTTTGTTTTAAAAAATTGGGCAAAAGAAACCCAAAGGTGTCCTAAATTGAATTTATGCCAAAATAAGGTGTTGAAAGACAAAGAAAGATTTTTGATTTGCAGTGCCTTACGAATGCGTTGCTCTACCAACTGAGCTATCTCGGCACGAACAAGCATTTATATATCAAAGATGAATAAAATGCAAGTATTTTTTGATCATTCCCACCATTTTTTTATTTTTCATTTTAAATCCTTTTACTAATTACTCAACTATTACTTAAAATGCGACAGGTATCATCATCTTCATTTTAGGACAAATCAAGGACTATTCTATATCAGATTTTATAAAAGGATAACAGTTTTAGAAACAAATACTTATATAAAGATGACTACTTTTTCCGGAACGATAGGGCAAGTGAATTTATACAAAATTCAACACCTGTTTGACCACAATTATTCAAAAACAAATGTCCTAAATGTGATTGGCAATGACTACATAAAACTTCGTGTCGGATCATAAAAGAGCTAAAATCAGGGGCAAATTCAACACTTCCCTTTATGACACGAGAAAATGATGGCCAACCACTTTCAGATGGGACTTTATAAGCCGACAAAAAAAGGCGTTGTCCACATGCCCGACAACAATACACACCCTTTTGATCCCAATATAGATATTTTCCGGAAAAAGGCGGTTCAGTCCCTTTCTGGCGCAATATTTTATACTCCTCAGCGGACAATTTTTTACGGTAGGCCATTTCATAATCATCCCCAACTTGACCAATCGCTTTGATGCATTGATGTCTTTTTAAAGCCATACTCCCCCTCCACCACCTATTAGATAATCCCAATTTTCCCAAAAACAATGCATATATACAAAAAGAAACTTGACAAACCATATTTTCTTATGTAGAGTGAACTTAATAGTTGTAGAAAAGGAGAATGTTATGCAGCGAAAAAAATCGGTCAACGGGACAATTCGTGGGAGGCTTGCTGACGGGGGAGCCAATCCGATAGATTTACATG
>JAXFZX010000030.1:0-7552 GCA_034184445.1 Pseudomonadota bacterium
CGACTACCGGGAAATTTTTGGCGCGCTATAATTAATGTATCAATCACCCGATCAAAAGATATTTTTTGATAACCAGCCGCCGATAATTCAGCATTTAAAAATTTCATATCAAACGCTGCATTATGAATCACAAGTTTAGAATCATCACCAATAAAATCTATAAATTTTTCAGCAACTTGCTTAAAAACAGGCTTATCTTTTACAAATTCATTTGTAATACCGTGAACGGCTATGACTTCTGCATCCATTTCCCGTTCAGGGTTTAAATATTCCTGAAAAGTGCGCCCTGTCGGCATGTGGTTTATCAATTCCACACAACCGATTTCAACAATTTTATGGCCTTGTTCGGGATCCAAGCCCGTTGTTTCTGTATCTAAAACAATTTCTCTCATGGGAATAAGTATATCTTATTTAAAAAAACTTTGCAACGAAATTGTGAATCATGGGGATAAGTTTTTCTGTATCGGCAAAACACAAAATTTGAATGCAAAAATATTCAGGTCTAAATACACAGGAAGAAAAATAACTTTTTTAGACCTGATAAAAAAATCAAAAGCAGATTTTTTAGCGATTCGATATAAAACATATAATTCTGTCAATAAAAAAATGAAAAAGTTTTGCACATGATTCACAGCATCTACTAATACTATATTTATTTTATATAATAATAGCTGGTAAAAAAGAGGATAACTTTGCCAACAAATATTCCTTGCAGATAAGAGAAAAATATGATATTCTCTTTCAGAGAAAAAGGAGACTTTTATGCTGACAATTTATAATACAGCGAATCACCGCAAAGAAGTATTTAAACCCGTTCACGAAGGTGAGGTGCGCTTCTACGGGTGTGGTCCGACAATTTATAATTACGCCCATATCGGAAATATGAGGGCTTTTGTTTTTTATGACTTATTAAACAGATATTTACGATATAAAGGCTATAAAGTCACCTTTTGTATGAATTTAACCGATATTGATGATAAAACAATTCGGGATTCACAAAAAGCCGGCAAAAAATTACGTGAATTTACGGACTTTTATGGGGAAGAATTTATGAAGGATTGTGCCACATTACACATCCAAAAGCCTGATATTGTTCCTCGGGCAACTGAGGAAATTCCCGCAATGATTACCCTGATTCAAAATTTATTAGATAAAGGATTTGCATATAAAACAGAAAAAGGGGATGTTTATTTTAAAATTGATCAAGATCCGAATTATGGGCAAATGGCTGGAATTGATGCGAAAAATTTACGGGTTAATGCAGATGGGCGATTGGCTCAGGACGAATATGAAAAGGAAAATGCCCAAGATTTTGCCTTATGGAAAGGATGGGTTAAAGAAGATGGTGATAATTACTGGGAAACACCTTGGGGAAAGGGGCGGCCGGGCTGGCATATTGAATGTTCAGCCATGTCAAAAAAATATCTAGGACAACCGTTTGACATTCATACCGGAGGGGTTGATTTAATTTTTCCCCATCATACGAATGAAATAGCCCAATCTGAATGTGCTTATGGCACAAAATTTGTGAATTATTGGATGCATAATGAACATATTACTGTGAATGGCCAAAAAATGTCTAAATCTTTGGGAAATTGCTTTACAGTCAATGATTTATTAAAAAAAGGATACTCGGCCGAAGCCATCCGTTATGAGTTTATAAAGGCTCACTATCGGCAAAAAATGGATTTTCAGGAAAGTGCTCTTGCCGGCAATCAAAGTGTTGTAGATAAATTTGGAAACTTTATGATTCGCCTAAAAAATGAAGTAAACGGGGAAGGGTGGAATGACTTACCGGAGGCATTAGACGTTGTTCAGGCTGGTTTTGAAAAAGGGATGGATGATGATCTGAATACTTCCGTAGCATTATCAGAACTATTTGATTTTATGACAAAAGTTAATAAAAATTTTGATAAATTAAGCCTTGAAAATGCAAAGAATATACAAAAAGTGATGGAAAAATTCGATTCCGTATTGGCGATATTTCCCTCTTTAAAACAACAATCTTTAACACCCGAACAAGAAAGACTGATAAAAACACGGCAAGCAGCCCGTCTGGCAAAAGATTGGGGGACAGCGGACGCTCTTAAAAAAGAGTTGTTGGATCAAGGGATTGAGGTAAAAGATACCCCCACCGGTCCCGTGTGGCGGATTATTTAAAAATGAAAAAAATCATTTTTTTTCTAATTCTTATATTTTCTTTTCCTGTATGGTCAGGGGATAGTGTGGATTTACCTTCCTCTTGCCCAGAAGGAGGAATTAAAATAGGACATGTTTGTTGTAAAGACGGATATGCGGCTTCTTATAGACATGATGAAAATGGCGTTATTTTTGAAGGATATAATCATGTCAGTGGTGTCTGTGGTTGTCCGGATGGAGGAAAACAAAGCACTCATCAAAAATACGCCTGTTGTAAAGACGGGTTTAGATACCTTGATTATAAGAAAGATTATATAGCCGTTGATGTAAAGGCTTGTGGATATCCGGAAGGGACGTATAAACCTAAAGGTGATAGAGAAGCTATATGTAAAGATGGATATTTGTATATTAATAAAGATGATCCGTGGTTAGAACCGGATGAATGTGGCTGTCCAGCAGGACATAAACATAAAAAAGGTAATGAATATAGTAATGGATATTGTTGTAAAGATGGCTATGAACTTTTTACAAAAGATTCCTATCGTATAAATTATGAAATTTGCGGATGTCCAAAAGGAACAAAACATGTTAAATATGATATTTGTTGCTTGAAAGATAAGCAAGGTTATGCAATAGAAAACCCGTCCATGGGCATGCCGGCAACAGAAAAATTAAATTTTCAATTTTGTGGTTGTCCTGAAAACGGACAGATGAAAAATATCGGATTGCCTCTTTATATATGCTGTAAGAACGGTTATAAATTAGACGAGGAAACAGGAGTGTATTCTATAAGGGAAACATTATGCGATAGTAAGCCGTCAATAATTAAAGTTTTACTTAAAAAATCAATAGGTTTATAAAATATTATTAATTTTTGAAAATTAGATCTTCGGGATTGACGCGGACACCATACCAAGTGACGGTAAAGTGTAAATGGGGGCCTGTGGCGCGGCCGGTTTGGCCGACTGTTCCAATTAAGTCACCAGATTTAACCTCCTGATTTAATTGAACTTCTATACTGTTTAAATGGGAATAACTGGAAAACACACCAAAACCGTGGTCAATTAAAACTGTTTTTCCGGTTAAAAACATATCCGGATGAATATAAACCACTTTGCCGGTGGCAGGTGATAAAACGGGGGTGCCAATGGGGGCAGCCAGATCTGTTCCGCTATGTCCTTGTTTTTTAATATTATTTAATATACGGCGGCTGCCAAAATGGCTAGAAATACGGGTGTATTGCGGCACAGGCAGCGTCCATTTTTCGGGAAAGGAGGGAAATACAGATATTTGTCTGGCCTGCCGCATTTCAAGGGATTCGGAAGTTATTCTGGCCTGATTTTTGGGATTAGGTGACACTTTTGCAGGGGGAAGGCCAGTCACATATTCTTCATCCCAAGGATACTTTTTTATAGGAAAACTCTTTTTTTGTAAAGTATTTGCTTTTTTTAAAGTAAGTGTTATTTGTGTTGCATCTTGGGGAATACCAAAAACAAATCGGTTATCGGAATTTGTTGGAATTTTAAAAAGATTTTTTGTATTTTTTCCAATATTTAAATAGAATTCTTCCACAAAAAGTGTTTCATCAGGTTCTAAGTGTCCGAAAATAAGACGCCCTTCTCGTAAATCTGTATCAAAAGATAAAGCAAACGCCGGCAAAGAAAATGTAATTACAATGTAATATATAAGATATTTTGTAATTATTTTGTAATTACTTTTTATTTTTGTAATTACTTTGTTATTACATAATAGAAATGGATATACTTTGTAATTACATAAAAATGAAGTAATTACTTTGTAATTATTACTGAAAAATATAATTACATTGTAATTATTTTTCATGAAATAAGTCTCCTTGAATGGGTAAAAGATGAGCAGATGAGGTAGCATGAGACCGGGAATGTGTATGAGATGAGGAGTTTTGGGAGGAAAGGGCATTTTTTGGGGCAGAAGGGTTGATAGGAATAACGGGGAGTGTGCCGTCCGCAAAAGAAATATTAAGTCTTTTTTCACGGCGGGCGGTGGATAGATGACTGATAATTTGACCGGAAGAGCCTGAAATCAGGGCAAATCCACGCTCTAAAATTGAGTGATATGAGTATGATTTCAATAACTTAGATACTGTGTCAAACTTTAAATTGATTTGGGACCAAAAACTACGAAATGCCGTGTGAAGCCGTTCGGTTCGATCGTCCAATCGTTGAAAATAGGTATTGATAACCTCGGATAAATCGGGGAGAACCATTGATTTAAGTTGTAATTCTTTGGTATCCGCTAACCGGTAAAGCGAATCCACTAGTCGTGTATCTAATGTATGCAACTGAGAAATTAATTGTGTACGCACAGGAACAGCCTTTTCGGCGGCCCCTGTCGGTGTGGGAGCTCTTAAATCAGAAACATAATCTATTAAAGTGGTATCTGTTTCATGTCCAACGGCAGAAATAATTGGTATTTCAGATTCGTATGTAGCACGGACAACAGATTCTTCATTAAAGCACCATAGGTCTTCTAAGCTACCGCCACCACGCGCAACGATAAGGACATCAGGACGAAAAATAGTGCCGTTTTGTGTAAGAAGGCCTTCGGGGGGAATAGCATTAAATCCCCGAATGGCGGTTGCAACTTGATCGGCAGAACCTTCACCTTGAACGGAAACCGGCCACAAATATACCTGCCTCGGGAAACGATCGTTTAAACGATGCATAATATCCCGAATAACAGCACCGGTAGGACTTGTAATTACACCGATAAAATGGGGTAAAAAAGGAATAGGCTTTTTGTGAAGAGGATCAAAAAGTCCTTCTTTTTCAAATTGTTGTTTGCGTTCATTTAAAAGTTTTAAAAGAGCACCAATACCAGCGGGTTCGGCAGCCTCTACAATCATTTGATAAGTAGATCGCCCAGGGTAAGTTGATAATTTGCCGGTGCAGATGATTTCTAGTCCTTCTTGTATGGCGGCTTTGGTTGAAGCACCGGTACCGCGCCAACAAATAGCGGATAGAACAGAATCTTTATCCTTTAAGGAAAAATAAGTATGGCCGGAAGAAACGGTTTTAACGCTTGATACTTCGCCACGAACACGAATATGAGAAAACACCTGCTCAACACAAGATTTGAGGGTAAGCGAAACCTCAGATACGGATAAAATAGGATCTTCTGTCATATAGAAAATATAGCATAGTTTTTTTTAAATAAATAGAAAAAAATAATCCCAAGAGCTAAGAACAAAGGGGTTTTAATTTTTCTGATGCCTTGTTGCAGGCCGATTCGCTTGGAAACAAAAGCCGTATCGTTTTTATGCGTCCCGTCTGTCCGGATACAATATCTATTGCACTCTTGCGCAGGGAAAAAAAATCAGATAAAAATTCAACCAAAGCTTTATTTGCTTGGCCATCAACAGGTGGCGCCAAAAGAGATATTCGCAAAGCGTCATTAAATACCCCATTAAAACCTGACCGTCGCGCGTTAGGTGAAACACGGACGGTCAAAATGATAGTCTCTTTTTGTTGTACAAAAATCATTATTTCTTTTTATGCGAATCCAATTCGGAAGTACAATGCGGGCACCGCGTCGCACCTACTGGAATTTCCGAACAGCAATAAGGACACGCCTTTGTCGTCGGTGCAGCAGCAGCAGCATCCTTTTTTTCCTTTGCTTCTAACTTGGCTTGAAGTGTATTCATAGCCTTAATCAGCATAAATACCGCAAAAGCAACAATCAGAAAACTGATAATCGTGTTTAAAAATAAGCCGTAATTGATGGTAATTGCACCGGCCTTTTGGGCAGCATCAAGGCTTGCATACGGGCCGGGAGTTGTTTGGCCTTCTATCAATGTGATGTATTTATTCGCAAAGTCAACTTTACCCATTGCCCAACCAAGTGGTGGCATGATAATATCTTTAACCAACGAATCTACTATTTTCCCAAATGCAGCACCAATGATGATACCGACAGCCATATCCATTACATTACCGCGCATGGCAAATTTTTTAAATTCAATCAATATGTTTTTAATCATTTTATTTTCCTTTCCTGAGAGTTAAAAAATATCATATAAATTTTTGTATGTCAAGGACACACCAATCTGAGTGTTGCTAGCTTTAGATGTAGCAATGCGGGATTTACCCTGACGATACGATACATATGGCCCAAAAGTTAAGTTGTTCGTCAAATTAACATCCATCCGAGCCGTGGCCTTTAAATCATATTCCAAATCCTCTCCGACATAGCGGCTATATGAAAAGTAATCCCTATAATAGCCATCAGTCGCAAATAAAACACTCTCACGCAAGGTGTATTCGGCACGCCAGCCAAATTCCCACGCACCTTTGCTAACACGATCGGAATATGTCATATCGTATTCATATACACCTGCCAGATATAAGTCCTTTAATATATTACCGTTGAATAACTTAATACCAGTTTTGCCACGTAGGATTTTAGTGCGAGGAGCCTCTTGGGAATCGGTGAACTCAGTCTGATAGCCGGCACTGACAAACGGACCAAAATCCAATTCCTTATAGGACCACAGTTTATGAGTATATTCACTCGTCAATAAAATTTGATCCGCATTTTCATTCGTTGTATCGGGACCATTGACAGGCTTTAATTTGGTTTTACCGTATTCCATTAATAAGCTATTGGTCCAGTTCAAATTTGTGCGATCGTATTCCAAAGCCCCGTCAAAAACGCCTTTGATAACCGTTTGACTATCGGCATTGAATTGAGAAACAGGCGAATCCTGATAAGATTTGGCGTTTTTAACCTCAGTTGATGAAAATTCAAAGCCTAAACGGCGTAGGTTGGCCTTTAATGTGCTAGCGGACTTGGGGGCAGATTGCGCATCGGTTGCTTCGGCAGCCAAAGCCGGCATCGCCATCAATAAAGCACCCGCCAACAGGTATTTCGTAAAAGTCATGCATTATTCCTTTCGGTTGTTTTTTCGGGGGCATTATATACAATCCTATGCCCTTTGTCAATAAGAAAATTGCCGAATTTAAAGTAATACTTAAATTTAAATATAGACCTTAAATCATTGTTTTTATAAGATTTTGTCTCTGCGAATAGAAAGACGATTTAAAAAAATACTTGACAAATTGTTTAAAAAAGTGTAGAATAGACCCCATCAACTTTTTTTCGGAAAAATAAGACAAAAGGGGAAAAATAAAAATGTTGAAATTTGAAAAACAATCTTTGATGGCACTTGGCAGGACAGCATTCGTCGTTGCCAGCATCTTTTTATCCAGCACCGTTTGGGCATCCGAATGGACAGCGGATATTGAAGCAGCAAAGAGTGATTTAGAATCACAAATTGCGGATGAGGAACGTGAACGGATCAACGTGGATAATGCATTAAGTGATCGGATTGACGATACGAATGACCGTGTTGATGAAGTGGATAATCGTGTTGCGA
>JAXFZX010000031.1:0-6447 GCA_034184445.1 Pseudomonadota bacterium
TATCACCGTTTGTGAAAAAATACAAACCTTACCGGGAGCTTTAATACGCGTACCGGCGATTGATATGTTTCCTGTCATCTTAATGATGGCGGGAATTATTATTTTGTGCGTATTTAAAACAAAGTTGCGCTTGATTGGACTGGGCGTGATCCTGACCGGCTTAATATTAGCCGGATACACTCCTAAACCGGATATTTTTATATCTGATAACGGTCAAACTGTGGCTATCAGACGAGAGGATGGCACACTTCGTTTTTTAAGTATATATCCCTATTCAAACACGGCATCGCTTTGGTTGCAAAAAAATGGAGAGGATCCTCATCCGCCACACATATCCAATCCGTTTCCGCCTTTTATTTACATTAAGCAAAAGAAAATCGCCTTAACCGAGGACGGTTGTTTTAGGGCTCATTTGTGCCTAAACCACTTACAAAAAGATCAGACCTACTTAATTTATATATCCGATAAAATAAAAATCAAAACACCTTGATTTTGGGATAAAATAGTCCTATGATTGTTTGTATGAAGATATATGTTTGCTTATTATGCCTATTATTATCGGCGTGCGCTTTTACCCCACATACCGGCCAGGATTTGGTGGGGCAAGACAAAAAAGTCGTTCAAAAACAACTGGGGAAGCCAATTGTATCCCGAACAGAGGCTCCCTATAAAATATGGTCTTTTCGGATACAGGATTGCTCGTTATTGGTCTATTTTGATCAAAATGATGTTGTGCAACATGTGGACCATTCGGGATATTGCCCCTAGACCGAGGCTTCATTTGTGAATATCCCTTGTTGAATGGGTGGTACAAACGCATCTGGCACAGATACGGGCTCAATTTTATCCACACGAGAGAACAATGGGCCTTTCTGACATAATTTTAAAAAGATATTGATGTTGTCATCAGGGCCTTCGGCCAAAATTTCAACCGATCCATTCATCCTGTTCCGAACCCAACCAGATAAATTCAAATCGTCGGCCTTGCGGCATGCCCATGCCCGAAAACCAACCCCTTGCACCCGACCAAATATGCGAATATGGATAACCATTATTGTAGCGCTTGTGATAGAGTTTCTAAAAATTGTTGCCTAAATTGTTCTTGCGGTGTTTGTGGTTTTGGGGTAGTTTCTTTCGCCACAGTGGGTTCCGGCAACATTTGCATCTTTTTAGATTCAGCGCGTAATTCCCCTTGGGATTTATGTCCTAAAACAATGGCACAGGTTTGATAGGGCTTAAAACTTTGCTGTTCCAATAGTCCTTTAACCACAGCGACCGTATCCGGTTCCCATTTGACTTGTGGAATCGTTCCAATAACCCGAATGGAACGTGTTGCCGCATTAAGGACTTGCCCAACCGCTGTTTTTTGTGCCTGATAAACAATAGGACGCACCGACAAATTAACCCACATATCCGTTAAGCGGATACTGCCTCCTACCAAAAATCCGACATGCGGTGTTTCCAATGCAATATTGTTTTGGGCTTTTATCTCACCATTTTCAAGGCGAACTTTGACGACACCACACAAGAGTTCATTCACTTGATCGGCGGTTGAAAAATCAACCGTTCGTTTTTTGCGCCCTCCTAAAACTTCAACAATGTCATTGTTAAAAAATTGATCAATAATCATACCTTGGGGGATTTCAATTTCCAGATTACCGTTTGATGAGGCAATTATTTTGCGGGTTGTATCACCAACAGCCGTCACATCAATCGCAAAATCCATTGTAGCATTTTGAATCACATCATTCAACATTTTGACACCATTCAGATTCAGGTTATTCCCCGTCATCTTTAAGGCAAATTTTTGATCCCCGTTTGAATCGGCCACAACATCCGCAATGATATGACCACCCAAAACATCTAATCGGAAACCATTTGTTGTTAGAACCCCATTTTTAACCGTAATAGCCCCCGTTTTTCCTAGGTATCCGACAATTTCATCCGTCACCTGCCAATGGGGCATCACAATAGTAATAACGCCATCAAAAGATTGTAAAAACTTTAATGGGACCGGCAAATCCGGAATACCGAATTTTTTTTGAGGTACTTGTTTGGATTCCGCCCGATACTTTGTTTCATCCGTTTGAAGAATATCCTGTAAATTTAAATATTCTGACATTATATTTAACTTCATTTCGGGCCGTTTTTTATTCATCATGAATTGTCCCGATAATTGCAGGTCAGATCGCCCCGCCTGATACAGGAATTTTTTGACATTAATCACATTTTGGGACAGAACCATTTCCAAATCCGCGTCAAACGGTTGAATTCCCCAAACCTGACCCAATGTCCAATCAGAAAGATTCATTTTTCCCGCCAATTCTATCATCGGCTGGCGTGATAAGGATTCCAATACGCCCGTGAAACTTGCCTTAAATTTATTTCCCCCCATTGAGGTATCCAATTTTGTCAATTGAAATTTAGACAAATCCCCCTGTAAAACAGCAGAAAGGGCAAATGATTGAGCCGGTATAGCCCTATTTTTTATATCAAAATTTTCTAATGTTTGCTTTAAACTAGCACCTTCAATATCCACATTAAACAATAGTTTTTTAAACGCTACCGTATCTCCAATGCTACCCGCTAATTTGACCGTCGTACCAGCCCCTAAAACCTCTATATTAAAAAGGTAATCCGGTTCTTTTCGCATAAGCTTTAATAAATCATCAACGGTCGCCGTCACTTGAAAGGCTTGCTCATTCCAATTAGCTGTTAAGGATAAAACCTTTAATTGCTTCAATGAAAAATCGGATAAATCAATTTGATATTTTTTATCCTCCTGATAAAAGGCTACTTGAATGCTTTGCGCCGAAATGCTATCCACCCGTGTTTGCCAATCGGACTTAACCCCGGAAACCTCCCCTTTTTTTTGAGGAGCCGTTTTAGATTCAATTGTCCAATTATCACGCGATCCTTTTTTGATTAAATTCACCTGAATGGTATTAGCCTTAACATTTTGGATTTCAATGCGCTTAGAGAATAAGGGGGCAATGGCCATTGTCGCTTCTGCCGAGTTAATGGCCAAAAGCGGATCTTGTCCTGCGAATTGTTCGGGATTAGATACCCGAATATCATTGATTTTAATTGTTGGGATCATAGATATTTTCATTTCCATATGGCCGATTGTGACGGGCCGGCCCAGCACTTCGGACATTTTCCCCGTAATATATTCCCGATAAGAGTTTAAATCAAATGTCAATAAAAAGATTGTTATGGCAATAACCATCAAAACAATCAAGCCCAATAAAAACAATAAAAATTTCTTCATCACATCACCCCTTTAAATGAAACAATCAAACGAATCGCCGACCGCTTTGACATTAAAGCCTAAAAAAGCGAACGTGTCAAGCATGTGTTGCGGTAAATCGGCTTGAACCTCTAAAATACCGCCGTTTGGATGCGGCAATCTGATACCTCGTGCATGCAAATGTAATTTTTTGTTATTGGCTATTCCAACGGCAAATGATCGCTCATCGCCATATTTACTATCTCCGATAATCGGGGTGTTTAAGACCCTTGCTACATGGACGCGTAATTGATGCGTCCGCCCCGTTAAGGGTGATAATTCCAGCCAACTGGCTTTTTTGGCCAACGAATCAATTATTCGGTAAAGCGTGACAGCCTTTTGTCCGTGTTCAAAATCAACACACATTTGTTCGCCCCCTTTGGCCCCCGACATTTTGGAGAGCGGTGCATCAATCTTACCCGCTGATAACTTAGGTTTGCCTACCACAACCGCCCAATAAATTTTATGGGCATCACGTGACCGAAAACTTTCGGCCAATTTGGCTGCCGCATTGGCGGTTCGTCCCAAAACAAGGACACCACTGGTATCTTTATCCAACCGGTGCACTAAATGTGGCTTTTCTTGTTTTTCAAAACGCAAAGCATCCAACATACCATCAATATGCCGATCCGTTTTACTGCCCCCTTGAACGGCCAGCCCCGCTGGCTTATTCAACACAATGACATCGTCATCTTTGTAAATCACGAGGGATTTCATCAACTCCACATCAGATTTTGACAGATCACGGGGCAAATCGGCCTTAGGCGCGACAGTTAAAGGTGGCACCCGAATTTCATCCCCCACCCGCAACCGAAGAGATGATTCGGCCTTTTTGCCGTTCACACGAATATTTTTCCCCCGCAAAAGCCGCTGTAATTGTCCGTTTTTTAAATCTGGATAGTGCCGCATAAACCACCGATCCAATCGGATATTATCATCGTCTGCCTTTACTGTCATTAATTGGACTGTCATGTAAAACCTATGGTTTTCTTTTCGCACATTTAGCACAAAAAATCAAGATTTTTTTTGAATTTTTTGGCGAAGGCTATTCCAATAATCCAGCCGTTTTTTAAGTTCTCTTTCATATCCCCGTTCATTCGGACGATAAAATGTTTGTCGTTCCATCCCATCGGGAAAATAATTTTGTCCCGAAAAACTGTCAGGCGTATCGGGATCATATTGATATCCTTTGTTATACCCCAATTCCTTCATCATTTTAGTGGGTGCATTTAAGATATGCTTTGGCGGCATCAATGTTGCCGTTTCTTTGGCTACTGCCCGCACGGCATTCCATGCGATCTCGGCACTGTTGGATTTGGGAGCCGTTGCCAGATAAATGACCAACTCCGCCACAGCTAAATCCCCCTCTGGCGAGCCCAATCGTTCATAAGCATCCCATGCCGAGTGTGCCTGGACCAGTGCACCCGGATCGGCAAGACCGACATCTTCACTGGCAAATCGGGTCAGTCGCCGTAGAATATACTTCATGTCCTCACCGGCGACAACCATACGCGCAAACCAATATAGCCCTGCATTTGGATCCGAACCGCGTAATGATTTATGAAGGGCTGAAATCAAGTTATAATGACCTTCTCGGTCTTTATCGTAATTGGGAAGGCGGCGTTGCAACAGTTGCTCCAAAGCCTCTTTATCCAAAATTTCATCCGGCAGAGCATATTGAAAAACGCTTTCAATCAAATTGATAAAATATCGTCCGTCTCCATCCGCCAATGATTTTAGATAGTCTTTTCCCACCGAATCCAATGGGATAGAATGTCCTATAATTTTTTCGGCTTTTTGTAAAATTTGTTCCAAGGCCTCATCCGAAAGCCTATTCATCACAAAGACTTTACACCGACTCAAAAGCGCACCGTTTAATTCAAATGACGGATTTTCCGTTGTTGCTCCGACCAAAATAACCGTTCCGTCTTCCACATACGGCAAAAAACCATCTTGCTGGGACCGATTAAAGCGGTGAATTTCATCTACGAACAACAATGTTCCTTGACCCATTCGGCGGCGGCTGATCGCCTCTTGAAAGACTTTACGCAAATCCGAAACCCCCGAAAAAACGGCCGATAAGGCTTCAAAATGTAAATTCGTTTCTTGCGCTAAAATACGCGCAATTGTTGTCTTACCACATCCTGGGGGACCCCATAAAATAAATGAGGCCATCTTTCCCGACTTTATCATGCGGGAAAGTGGTCCTTTTTCCCCCAATAAATGATCCTGACCGACCACATCGCCAAGGGTTAAAGGGCGCATTCTATCTGCCAACGGTTTATCCGTTAATTTTTCAAATAAAGTAGCCATAGTCATAAATATAGCAAATTTTTTAAAAAACATCAAATAAAATTTCTTGACTTTGGGGGCAAAGTATGTTTTCCTAAAATCGTGCGGATAAACCGCGGGATTAAATTACGAAAGGGAAACAGTTATGTTAAAAAAATTATTAGTTCTTATATGCGGGGCAACACTGCTAGCGGCCTGTGCATCAAAGGAAGAAGGTGCCGATTTATACGGTAATGCAACCGGCGGTTGGAATGCCGATGTGGATATTTCGGAATTAGATGCCACAGGTCTTACCAAAAAATTTAATAATGAGGTGACACCCGTTGTGTATTTCAGCCTAAATAGTTCTGACTTGGATACAACAGGCAAATCAACTTTGGCAGAGCAAGCCGAATGGCTTAGAAAGAATCCACGGGCTTTAATTGTCATTGAAGGAAATTGCGATGAGCGCGGAACAACGGAATATAACTTTGCCTTGGGGGAAAGACGCGCCAATGCCGCCCGTCGGTATCTGATTGCAAACGGGGTTGATTCCAACCGCATCAGAACCATTTCCTATGGCAAAGAAAAACCGGTTGCCACAGGTTCCAATGAGGAGGCTTGGGCCAAGAATCGGAACGCAACAACGGTGGCCTATTAACAAAATACTTGCATAATGAAAAACTTCCCTGTAAAATGGCGGGGAAGTTTTTCTTTAACAAAGGATATAGATTATGAAAAAAATCATTGCGGTATCTTTTTTATTATTCTCTTTTCCGGCATGGGCGGATCTGCAAACGGACATGATCAACGACCGGCTAGATCGGTTGGATCGGGAAATGACCCTCATGCAAAAAAGGGTTTATAGTCAACCCTCCCCCACGACA
>JAXFZX010000032.1:0-18887 GCA_034184445.1 Pseudomonadota bacterium
GTAAATATACCCAAACGGCATCGGAAATGATTCATATCTTACAACAAGAATTGCAAGATGGGGACAATGTGTTGGTCAAGGCCTCACATGGAACCGGATTACATATTATTATCTCAGAATTGAAAGGAAAATAAAATGTTTTATTGGCTCTCTTTATTTAAAGATAATTGGCATGTATTAAATGTCTTTCAATATCTCACCTTCCGAACCGGTGGGGCTTTAACAACCGCATTTTTGATTGTGTTGCTTGCGGGACCACGTTTTATTCGGTGGCTTAAATCCAAGCAGGGGGCTGGCCAACCCATTCGGGCGGATGGGCCTCAGTCGCATTTGGCAAAAAAAGGAACCCCTACGATGGGAGGCCTTTTAATCGTGATAGCAGGCCTGATATCCACATTTTTGTGGGCGAATCCCACAAATCCATATGTATGGGTTATTTTGGCCATTTTTGTCGGATTTGGGGCAATCGGATTTGTGGATGATTATTTAAAGTTGACGAAACACAATTCTGCCGGCATTTCGGGTAAAAAAAGATTAGGAATAGAGTTTGGTTTTAGTTTTGCGGCTTGTATGGCGATGATATGTATGGAAAACGGATCAATGGCTACAACCTTAACCATTCCGTTTTTTAAGGACATTTTATTGGATTTGGGGTGGTTTTATATACCTTTTGTATTGGTAGTCATGGTGGGAACAGCCAATGCCGTTAATTTAACGGACGGATTGGATGGATTAGTTAGTATTCCCGTCATTATGTCCACATTGGTGTTTTGTGTGATTGCTTATGTTGCGGGGCGTGTAGATTATGCCGAATACCTACAAATCTATCATGTCAAAGGTGCCGGAGAATTAACTGTCCTGTGTGGGGCATTGATTGGAGGGACTTTGGGATTTTTATGGTATAATGCTCATCCGGCTCAGGTTTTTATGGGGGATACAGGATCATTGGCGCTGGGGGGAGCCTTAGGGGCACTAGCCGTAGCAACCAAACATGAAATCGTTTTAGCCATATCCGGTGGAATCTTTGTTATAGAGGCCTTGTCGGATATTATCCAAGTTGGTTCGTTTAAACTGAGACACAAACGTGTCTTTTTAATGGCACCTATTCATCATCACTTTGAAAAAAAAGGATGGTCGGAAACAACCGTTGTAGTTCGGTTTTGGATTGTGTCTATTTTATTGGCTTTGTTTGCGCTGGCTACATTAAAATTGAGGTAAAATAATGTTTCCGGTTATGACAAAGATTAAGTCAGATTTAATGATGCGTTATCGGGGATTGGATAAAACAATTCTTTATGGGGCATTCATTTTAATGGTATGCGGTTTCTTTTTAATTTTAGCAGCCGGTCCAGCGGTGGCAAAAAGAACACATTATCCGACCTTTCATTTCGTGATTAGGCAGGCTCTTTGGGCTATACCGACCTTAATCGTTATGTTAGGGGTGGCTATGTTGCCTGTGAAACGAATCCGACAATTGTCGGGAGTGATCTTAATCGGTGGAATTTTATGTATGATTTACATTTTATTATTTGCCGCCCGAACGAAGGGGGCTGCCCGATGGATAAATATCGGGCCCATCGGATTGCAACCGTCTGAATTTGTTAAACCTGTCTTTGCGGTTGTTTGTGCATGGCTGTTGGCTTCCGGCCGATTGATTAAGAAATTTCCAGGGTATACCATTGCGTTTATCTTATACATTGTGATTGGATTTTTGTTGTTTAAACAGCCGGATTTTGGTATGCTTTTAACCGTCACAGCTATTTTTGGGGTTCAATTATTTTTATCGGGAATTTCATGGCTTTTGATAGGGGGATTAGGGATTGTCGGGGCTGGAATTTTACCGATAGCCTACTTAACATTAGACCATGTGCGATACCGGTTAGACCACTTTTTTGGGGAGGAATCCAGTAAGGGCTATCAAGTGGAAAAGTCATTAGAAACATTGCAAAACGCAGGATGGTTTGGCAAAGGCCCCGGAGAAGGAATCGTGAAATATGAACTGCCTGATGCTCATACAGACTTTATTTTTGCCGTCTCAGCAGAAGAATTTGGCTTTATTTTAACGGCATTTTTGATTGGGGTATTTGCAGTGGTTATTTTGCGTGGTTTTTGGTTGGTGCGTAAGGAAAATAATTATTTTTGTCAAATTGCTGTTGCAGGATTATTGACACAAATCGCTTTTCAGGTTATGGTGAATATGGGGTCAACCCTGAACATGATACCGACAAAAGGAATGACTTTGCCGTTTATTTCTTATGGTGGGTCGTCTTTGGTGTCTATGGGGTTGGCATTCGGATTCATTTTAGGCTTGATACACAGCAGGACATTAAGCAGAGGATTAGAGTAATGAAAAAACAACAAAAAAAACCATTGATTGTGGTGACGACTGGTGGTAGTGGCGGTCATATTTTTCCTGCCGAAGCAATTGCCTCGGCACTATTGAAACAAGGAGCCGATGTTGTCTTTATCACCGATAAGCGGGGCTCAACTTTTCAAGGGATAAAAAATGTGCCGGTTTATCGGTTAATGGCCGAATCGGTGACGGGTCGGTCAATTTTTGGAAAAATATGGGCGGCGATCAAACTTTATATCGGGACAATCCAAGCGGTCTATTTGATGTATAAATTAAAGCCAAATGCTGTTGTCGGGGTGGGGGGATATGCCTCAATTCCGGCAGTCATGGCGGCACACTTAACACGCACGGTCCCGGTTGTTTTACACGAACAAAACGCCGTATTGGGACGTGCCAACAGGTTATTGGCTAAGGGAGCAAGATTGATAGGGACATCTTTTTCGCCGACACTATGTGCTCCGAAAAATGTGCCCCAAATCCAAGTCGGATTACCCGTTCGTCCGGCAATTTTATCTTGTCGGAATGAGCCCTATCCCAAAGTTAAAAATAGTTTTCACTTGTTTGTTTTTGGTGGCAGTCAAGGGGCCAGATTTTTTAGTCACAAACTTCCTGAAGCGTTGTTGATGCTACCTGAAAATCAGCGCGCGCATATAGAACTTGTTCAACAGGTTCGGTCGGAAGATATGGAAAAAGCGCACCAATTTTATGATGCGGCCGGATTTAAAAAAGTGACTTTAAAATCCTTTTTTACAGATATGCCAGAACAATTGAAAAAAGCGCATTTAGTGATTGGTCGTGGTGGAGCTGGTACATTGACGGAATTGATGGCGGTTGGCCGGCCGGCAATTATTGTTCCGCTACCCAGCGCGGCTGATAATCATCAAGCTGAAAATGCGCGTCTTTTCTGTGATAAAGGGGCCGGCTTTATTGTTGCGGAAAAAGATTTTGATCCCAAGGTGTTCGCACAGCGGCTATCTCAATTGATGGATGAGCCGCAAATGTTGGCTGAGGCTGCCAATCATGCCTCCCAACAATTTCCCGAAAAGGCGGCTGAAAAAATGGCAGATGCTGTGCTAGATATCGTAAAAGGATGTCCCAAATGAAGTTATCCATACCACTTCAAAAAATACATTTTATCGGTATCGGTGGCATCGGGATGAGTGCCATTGCCGAAATGTTATACGATATGGGCATAATGGTGCAAGGGTCCAATAATGTTAAAAACGCTAATACCGAACGTGTGGCAAAGCAGGGTATTCCCGTATTTATCGGGCATGATCCGGAAAATTTGGATGGTGCCGATGCTGTTGTGATTTCCAGTGCTATTAAACCCGATAATCCTGAATTGGTGGAGGCTCGCCGCCGGGGTTTAGCCATTGGCCATAGATCAGAAATGTTGGCCGAAATTTTGAAGTATAAGCAAAGTATTTGTGTATCCGGAACGCATGGGAAAACGACGACTTCCTCTCTGATTGCCAGTTTGATGGTAGAAGCCGGCCAAAAACCTAGTTTTATTATCGGCGGAATTTTGAATGCTAAGGCATCTAATGCGCAATTGGGCAGGGGAAACTGGGTTGTGGTAGAGGCTGATGAATCCGATGGATCTTTTTTAAGGCTTCCCACAACGATTTCCGTGATTACAAATATTGATCCGGAGCATTTAGATTATTATAAAACTTTTGAAAATGAATGCCATGCGTATCAAGCGTTTATCCAAAAAACGGCATTTTATGGGTGCACGGTGGCTTGTTTTGACCATCCTGTGGTGCGAGAGTTGATATCATCGGTTAAGGACCGGAGAATTATTACTTATGGTTTGTCTAAACAGGCCGATGTTCATCCCGATCATATTCGGCCTACAAGGACGGGATTTTTAATGGATGTGTTTATCCGGCGCGGTCCCAAATTTCATAAAATCAAAGATGTGACTTTATCATTATTAGGAGAGCATAACATATCTAACGCTATGGCTGCGGTAGCCATTGGGTCATATATGGGTTTTTCGGATCGCGTGATGAAAAAGACGCTATCCCAATTTCAAGGAATACAGCGACGCTTGACATATCGGGGAAGAATCTTGGATAGCATTGATGTTTATGATGATTATGCCCACCATCCGACCGAGATTAAGGCAACTTTAAAAGCATTAAAAACAGCACGAAATAGTCATCTTGTGGCCGTGTTCCAACCGCATCGTTATTCGCGATTAAGGGATTTGTGGACGGATTTTTTAACAGCATTTGATTTGGCCGATCGGGTTATTATTTGTCCGGTTTATGCGGCTGGTGAAACACCAATCCCCGATATAAGGTCGGATATGTTTGCCAAGGAGTTGGCCGAAAAACATCCACATGTGCAGGCTGTATCAAATGAGGATGAATTAGAACGGGTTTTACTAAGTCAATTAAGCCCTAATGATACTGTTGTATGCTTGGGTGCAGGGTCTATATCGGGATGGTCGGTTCATTTTGTAAAACAGAGAAAGGGTTAGAAAATGTGGGCTTTTATCAAACATTTTTTTCATAAAAATCGTCTGATGCTGCGGATGCCACGGTTAAGAGGACGGGTTGTCCATGATGAACCGATGGCCAAGAAAACTTGGTTCGGTGTTGGGGGAAAAGCCGAAATTTATGTTGAACCAGCTGATGCCAGCGATTTGTCCCGATTGATTAAAGCCCTACCGGATGAACCTTTAACCGTTTTGGGGGCGGGTAGTAATGTCTTAATTTTGGATGGTGGTATCCCTGGTATTACTGTTCATTTGGGAAAGCCGTTTTCTTATATTCGGGTCAAGGGAAATAAATTAGTCTGTGGGGCAGGAGCAACATTGCGAGAGGTTGCTAAGGCGGCCGAAAAAAATAAGATTACGGGACTTGAATTTTTATCCGGTATTCCGGGATCTGTTGGGGGTGCTGTTCGAATGAATGCAGGGGCTTTTAAGCAATCTTTAAGTGATCGGATGGTGGCATTAAAGGCTATGACAGGAAACGGTGATATATCCGAAATCAATCCGCAAGAGATGAGTATCTTTGAATACAGAAAATGTTATTTGCCGGATGATTGGATTTTTTTAGAAGTTGTTTTAGAAGGTCAACGGGTTAAAAATGCAGCCGTTATTCGGGATAAAATGGCCGAGTATAAGAAAAAACGTGAAGCAACTCAGCCTCAAGGGGTTCGGACGGCAGGTTCTACTTTTAAAAATCCGGATGGATTGATGGCGTGGAAATTGATTGATAAAGCCAAATTGCGTGGTGCGCGTGTCGGTGGAGCCGTCGTATCGGATAAGCATGCTAATTTCCTAATCAATGATAAAGGGGCAACGGCCAATGATATTGAAATGCTTGGCGAAAAAATTCGGCAAAAAGTGCATCAGGAACAAGGAGTCAAATTGGAATGGGAAGTTAAAAAATTGGGGGTGCGTCAATGAAAAAAGTATTGGTTGTGATGGGCGGTTTTTCCGATGAGCGGGACATTTCTATACTCAGTGGAACACAAGTTGCTCAAGCCCTTCAAAAGTCTGGATACACGGTTATTTCGTATGATTTAAAAGATATAGTAGATTTTGTCAAAATACTCTCTCAAGAGAAACCCGATGTCGTCTTTAATGCCCTTCATGGCAAATATGGTGAAGATGGCTGTATTCAGGGATTGTTGAATTTATTGAAAATTCCCTATACGCATTCAGGCGTTTTAGCTTCCGCTATTGGGATGGATAAAGGACGAACACGATTGCTGGTCCAAAATGCGGGGCTCACTGTTGCAGCGGGTGGTGTGATGACAAAGGGTGAATTTTTAAGCCATGAACCCCCGATGCCTTATGTGATTAAGCCTAATGATAACGGATCATCTGTTGGCGTTTTCATCGTTCGGAATGATAACGATAGGGCAAAAGCTTTAATTGCATGGAAAGATGGTGAAATCCGCTTAGTTGAAGAATATGTTGCGGGACATGAATTATCGGTGGCCGTTAGGGATAATCAAGCCGTTGGTGTGGTGGAAATTGTGCCAAAGACGGGATATTATGATTTTAATAATAAATATTCCGAGGGCGGTGCCGATCACATTATACCAGCCCATATACCGGATACAATTTACCAACAAGCTTTTCGTCATGCGGAAATTGTTCACCACTTATTGGGATGTAGAGGAGTATCGCGTAGTGATTTTCGTTATGATGATACGAATGGAGCAGATAGATTGATCTTCTTGGAGATCAATACCAATCCCGGAATGACGGCCCTATCCCTTGTGCCGGATATTGTTCGGGTATGCCAAGGGGAAAGTTATGAATGTTTGGTTTCCCAATTAGTAGAGGAGGCCTCATGCGACAAGTAAAACAGAAAAAAAAGAAAACCTCGCTTAAATTTAAGGTTTGGCTAATTATCCTGTTGGGAATTGGTTGTGGAATCGGATGGCTTTATCAGGCGGGAATGTATGATCGTTTGCTTCAATGGGGGCGAGAATCCTATACAACAATCATGAAACGAATGGGATTGGTATTAAATCAGGTTAATGTGGAAGGGCATGTTCGCACAAATTTGAGGGATATCCATCAAGTTACCAATTTAAGCCAAGGCATGCCTATTTTGGATGTGGATTTGGATGATATTTATACTAAAATCGCTGCCTTACCATGGGTTAAATCCGTTCGGATAAAGCGACAACTGCCGTCCACTCTTTCTATTCATATTTGGGAAAGAATGCCGGTTGCGGTATGGCAAAATAATAAAAAATATATGCCTCTTGATTCGGATGGTCATCCGATCCAAGATGATAAGGCCAATTTATCGGGCTTAATTTTGGTGGTCGGCAAAGATGCCCCCAATCATACAATAGAATTATTACAGATATTAAAAAAATATCCCGTGATAGAACAACGTGTCAAATCGGCTGTTCGGGTGGGGAATCGACGGTGGGATCTAAATTTGGATCAAGTGGACGGATTAGTTGTTGAATTGCCGGAAAAGAATATGGAACAAGCCTTAAAGCGGTTGCAAAATAGTATTCAAAACGATAAAATTTTAAGTAAAAATTTGGAAAGAATCAATTTACGGGAACCCGACCGGATGATTGTTCAAGTAGGAGGGAAAAAATAATGTCTTTTTGGCACACTTCGGTTAAGCCCTTTGTGACGGTTTTGGATATTGGAACTTTTAAAGTATGTGGATTTATGGCACATATTTTATCGGATGGCACACCTGAAATTATCGGTGTCGGTTTTGCCGAATCCAAAGGTATTCGCACGGGAACCATCATGGATTTGGATAAAGCGACCGAATGCATTGCTTCTGTCTTGGCACAAATAGAAAAACAATCCGGACATACGGTGGATAATGTGACCGTGAATATTTCGTCAGCCCACTTGAAATCATATTATTTATCCAAAGAAGTATCTGTTTCTGAGGATCGGCCTATATCGGCAACCGATGTGACACATTTGGTGAATGATATTTTATCTTCTGTTCCGGCAGATGAAGAAGTGATACATAAAATTCCTCTCAGCTATACCGTCGGCAAGGATCAAGGACTTTTAGATCCCAGAGGATTATACGGTAATACATTAAAGGCATATGTCCATGTTATTACCATACCCGAAACACATTTGAGAAATTTAGTGACCGTTTTGGACAGGTGCCATGTTGGTATTGATAAGAAAGTAGCAACTCCCTATGCGACGGCGTTGGCTGTTTTGACCGAAGAGGAAAAAGAAGTTGGGGCAACAGCTTTGGATATGGGGGCGGGTTCGGCCTCTTTTGCTGTGTTTATGAATGGGGGATTGGTTCACATGGGATTGGTTCCCCAAGGTGGATCCATTATCACACGAGATATTGCTCAGGTCATGAGTTGTTCTTTGGTAACGGCTGAGCGTCTTAAAACCCTTAATGGGGCGGCTTTTTTGTCGCCTCGTGATGAATTGGAACGTTTAATCGTGCCGATGATTGGGGAAGAAGCAGAAACGAATACGCATATTCCACGGGCAGAGTTGATTAAGGTTATTGTCCCCAGATTGGAAAGTATTTTGGAACAGGTTGCGATGCAATTAGCCGAACGAGAACTTTTTGTTGCGGCATCGCGACGCATTGTTTTATCGGGGGGGACTGCGGAATTGCAGGGGATTAAAGAAAAAACAGAGGCAGTTTTAAATGCCAATGTGCGAATTGGTAAAATTGGGATCATAAAAAACTTGCCAAATCAATTTGATTCGTATACATTTATAACATGTGTCGGGTTATTAAAATATGTGTTGATGTCTTTTCGTCCGGTATCGGCACCCCGTTTTAACAAATCCGAAAAACAAAAAGGGCGTTTGGGAAAGGTATTACAATGGCTGATGAAATAATGGAAAGTAATGATTTGGGACTGACTTTGGCGACACCGCAACCGGAGGTTTTATTAACGCCGAATATCGGTGTGATCGGAGTAGGCGGTGCCGGTGGAAATGCCGTTAACAATATGATTGAATCGGGGCTATCAGGGGTTTCGTTTTTTGCGGCGAATACGGATGCACAAACACTGACGAAATCATTGGCTGCGGATAAGATTCAATTGGGTGTAGCCGTCACCAAAGGTCTGGGAGCCGGTGCAAATCCAGAGGTTGGAAAGGCCGCTGCTGAGGAATCCATTGATAAAATTAAAGAGGCCTTAACAGGATTACACTTACTGTTCTTAACAGCCGGTATGGGTGGTGGAACAGGAACAGGGGCGGCGCCCGTTGTGGCAAAATTGGCTAAGGAAATGAATATCTTGACTGTTGGAGTGGTTTCAAAACCGTTTAATTTTGAAGGTACGCGCCGAATGAAGACTGCCGAGCAAGGGATTATTGAACTTCAAAAATATGTTGATACGCTAATTGTCATTCCAAACCAAAACCTGTATCGGATTGCTACGGAAAAGATGACTTTTGCGGACGGATTTAAAATCGCAGATGGTGTCTTGTGCCAAGGGGTTAAAAACATTACTGACTTAATTGTAAAACAAGGTTTAATCAATCTTGATTTTGCAGATGTAAAAACGGTTCTATCATCTATGGGACGGTCTATGATGGGGTCGGGTGAGGCCAGTGGTGATAATCGGGCATTAGAGGCCGCTGAAAAAGCTATTTCTAACCCTCTTTTGGATAATACATCCGTTAAAGGGGCGCGCAGTTTGCTGTTGAACATATCGGGCGGATTGGATCTGACGATGGACGAAGTGATGACAGCGGCTGAACGTATTCGCCAAGAATTGGATCCTGATGCCAATATTATTTTTGGATCTATTTTAGACGAAGAATTGGCGGGAAAAATTCGGATTTCGTTGGTCGCAACAGGCATTGATGATATGGTGGACGGAACGGTAGAACCCGTGGTGGAAAAACCCGTTGTGCCAGAGCCTAAAATTGTTGAAGTTATTCCCGAGGTTAAATCGCTAAATTTAACGGATTTACCTCCTGTTAATAACAGTGTGGAAGAACCGGCCTTAATGGATATTCCTATGGTGAAAAAAGAAACAGAATCCCTTATCCTACCGGAAAGGAATTTGGGTGCTATGCCTGCGGATTTGGTCGTAGAATTAGATGAATCACCCACATCGCCCGAACCGAATCTGATTGATGATCCGATTCCTGTGATGCCTGAGGTCACCCCTATCGCGGATATTCCCGAACTGCGTCCGGAAATTAATATGGAATCTAAACAATCCGAAGAAAATGTAAAACCCGTTTCAGGGGGAATTTGGAATATCTTTCGTCCAAGCAAGAAAAAAGCGATAAAACCTATTCCCCAAAAAGAAATACCGACAGAACCCTCCTTTCTGGACGGGTTGGATGATTTGCCCTCATTTTTTAAACAACAGAGGTAGTCCATGTCCGAAACCCTTAAACCCAGACAGAGTGCCGTCCGGATATTGGCGCGTGTCTTAACTAAGGATAAAACGGTTCCAGCGGCAATCGCTCTTGAACGGGATTTTGAAACTTTTACCGAATCGGATCAGCAATTCGTGCGATTGTTGGTTCTGACAACTTTACGGCGTATGGGAGAAATTGATTTGGTAATTGGTAAACTGCTTCAAAAACCACTTTCCAAAAAGCATCAGACCGTTCAATTGATTTTACGATTGGGTGTAGCACAGGCTTTGTTTTTGAATACGCCGGCATATGCGGTTGTCAATACATCGGTAGGGTTAGTAAAACGATTCCATTTAGAGGGGTTGGCACCGTTAGTCAATGCGATTTTACGGAATTTATATCGGCAACAAAAAAAATGGGATCTTAAAGGTCATCCGACAATGAATTTGCCTCAGTGGCTTGAAAAATCGTGGGTAAAAGCGTATGGCGCGGAAAATACGCAACAGATGGCTCATGCTATTTTAAATCCGCCGCCGTTGGATATATCGGTGCCAGATCATCCCGAAGAATGGGCTCAAAAGTGGAATGGCTCTTTATTACCGACAGGTGGTGTAAGAGTTATGGTGTCCGATCCACGGGATTTACCTGATTTTGAAAAAAGCGGTGGTTGGGTTCAAAATGCGGCGGCATCTGTTCCGGCACAATTATTTACAGACATATCGGGAAAACGGGTTGCGGATTTATGTGCGGCTCCTGGGGGCAAAACGGCCCAATTAGCCTGTCGTGGAGCATATGTATCGGCCTTTGATATTTCGGAAAAGCGCATCCGGCAACTACGAGAAAATATGAAACGATTGAATTTACAAGTATCGGTATGTGTGGGCGATATTTGTGATTTAAGCGAAAAAGATATATTTGATGCTGTATTATTGGATGCCCCTTGTTCGGCAACGGGAACTTTGGCACGACATCCCGAAATTAAGTATCAAAAAACAGAGGCTGATATTATTCGTTTGGCAGACATGCAAAAAAAATTACTTCAAAAAGCCATTCAGTTGGTTAAACACGGTGGTGAAATTGTGTTTTCAACATGCTCTTTGCAACCGGAAGAAGGTGATTCTGTCATTCAATCAGTGTTAAATCAGGTAGATATTATACCCCCAAAAGACTCCAAATGGGAGCAATTCTTAACCCCTTTCGGCAGTTTAAGGATTTTGCCTTTGAATGGTTTTGATGGATTTTATGCCTGTTTAATGCGGAAAAAATAAAAGCCGGATTTCTCCGGCTGTCATTATTTTGTAGGCAGAGGTTCCAGTTTCTTCTTTTTAATTTCTACTTTTAATTTAGCGCGTTCGTCTGCCAACACATTGGATACATCTTGTTTCATCAACATATCTTTTAATTCATCGCGAACCTCATCAAATGTTGGTGGTTCAGACATCCGACGATCTTCCAATAAAATAATATGCCATCCAAACGGTGTTTTGACCGGTTCGGAAATTTGTCCCTTTTGAAGGGCAAAGACCGCACGACTGAATTCCGGTATCATCATGTCTTCGGTAAAGTAGCCTAAGTCACCGTCCGGTGTGGATTGATCCAAAGAAAATTTATTAGCCGCCATTGCAAATGATCCACCGGCGCGTAGGCGGATTAAGATATCCTTTGCTTCTTGTTCGGTACGGACTAATATATGTTTGGCGCGGACCTCTTCCACGGGGCGGAAATTTTTAAGCTCCGTTTCATAAAGGGCCTTAATCCGTTCCGGTGTCGCCCGTTTTTTTAGCTCTCCTTCTAAATAGGCTTGAGCCACAATTTGTTCAGTGGCTAAGCGCATTTTTTGCTGCACATCGGGGCGATTCATCGTACCGGCTTGTTCGGCGGCCTTTTTTAATACACGCGAATCAACTACGGTTTCCAATAATTGCGGATAGATGACATCCATTGGCATATCGGCTAATTGCGGAATGCTTTTAGCATAGTCATTAATTTCAGACATGTAAATTTTTTCATCCCCGATAACGGCAACCACAGCACCGATGGGTTGAGCCTTCTTAGGCTCGCGTAGCTGACAAAAGTTTTCATTAACTGCCAATTGCATAAATAAATTGCCGACAAAAAACCAGATAACCAATGCCACGACAAATAAAATAAATGATAAAATCGGGTTATTGGTGACCCTATGTTCTTTGACCGATCGCGATTGAGTGGTGTTTTTCCCCATGCCTTGTGTGGACACAGATTTCTTTTGATTTGATTGTATTGGTGTCATTTAATTATTTCCTTTCTTGATATGTTTTTAATATAAAGTGATTTTTTTAGAAAAGCAATTCTTTTTTACAGATTTTTTATTTGTGTTTGACGAATTCTTTTGGACAATTCCCCGATAAATCCAAAAGCCAAAGACGGATGTAATGCCATCATGCGATATAATTGATCGCCAGACACTTTCAAAAAGGTTGTTTGTGTTTGCGATATTATCCGATAAGGTAAGACAGCAGGGCTCATCACCGTGGTTTCGCCAAAAACTTGACGAGCACCAACTTCGGTGATCAGGCGACCATCTGACCCCATAATATGAATTGTTCCCGATAAAATCAGGTATAAATATTTATTCTCCGTGCCGGCTTCTAAAATGACTTCATCGGCTTTAACGGTATGCTCTTCACAAACGGAGATCAAATCTGATAGGGCAAGTTCTGAGGCCTCGGTAAAAAAAGGAATATTTTTTAAAACTAAAACTTTTTCATAGGTAATCATCATATTCTCCTTAGGTTTCTAAAATTTTATCTAGTGAGATATCAGACAAACGACTTGTCGGAATGGACAATAATTTATGGTGTAGGTCGTCTTGATTGGGATTTAGCCGAACCAATGCCCAGATAGCCGCTTCTAATACCACTGGGTGAGGATCGGATAAAGCCGATTCGGCCGTGGCAATTCCCAAAGGTGATCCCAATCGCCGTAATGCGTAAAGTGCTGTTGCCCGAATCCAATGATTTAGGTGCACCGGTGGATTTTGGATAATTTGGGATAGGGCAATTACGGATTCTTTAATTGTCATACCGGTATAGGTCGCCTGCCTTTTTTGTGATAGCGGTAAAATTAAGACGGACTTTAATTTTTGATAGAAACGGTTGGGTAATAAATCTTGAATAACCCCGATTGCCGGCAGATACAGTTCATAGGAATCGGTTAATAAAATCCGAATGGCATGGGTGAACATTTCTGTGCTTTTGAACAAAAGCAACTGATATAAAATTAAATCGCGGGTATCGTTGATATCTTCTTGTAAAGCACGCAGTAAAAATTCAAATGATTCTTCGGATTCATGGGTTGGAGCGTTGACAAAAATTTCACGCATATGTAATAGCCACTGTATCCGATCTAAGTCCTTTTGAATACAAGTGCGTAAAATCATCCCCTTATCGGGGGTTGTCCAGATAATGCCGGAATCCAAAATGTTTTGGGCAATCGCTTTTTTTAATTTTTGATTTTCTACCGTTAAGGCGCGTAATAAAATCTGTTTACCTTCACCACTGTGAAGGGCACCCAAAAATAGAACAAGCTGTTTGCGCCGCAACGGGTGCGTTTGTGGATTTAAAATGGCTTTTTCAATTGGGGGAAAAGCTGCTTTCCCATAGTTTTTTAAGGCATTTAAGGCACACTCTTGCAAATCTGTATCATCCAAAGCGCGAATCACGCGTGGAAGTAATTGTGGTGATTGCAAATGTCCGGCCGCTGTAATGGCTCCCCGCACAACAGCACGATGGGGGTGCTTTAAAAAAGGTTCAACAAAAGGGGTAAATTGCGGATGCGGATGATCGGCAATGATGGATAATCCCGTAATGATATCACGCACATTTTTAGATCTTAATAGCGTCTGTAATGCATCCGATACAGCCGGTATCCATTCTGGTCCCCGCTCTAAAAATCCGGCAATCGCCCCCGCTCGTAAAGTATGATTTTTAAGATTAGATAAATGCTTTTGCGGATAAATTTCTGTTAAAATTAAATCGCATAGTGATTGATTCCGTACACGGCTGGACGGATCATTTTTCATGAGTGAATAAAACCGATTACGATAGTTCGGAAAATGATAGAGATCTTTCATCAGATTAAGAGCAAATAAGCGCACTTCCTTTGCCGGGTGAGATAAACTCTGTGATAGGGCAACCTCATAGTAAGGATGATTGGCAATTCTGAGTATGGATAGGGCATAAATACCGTCATCAGGATTGGATGTTTGCAATAATTGTTTTAATCGGGTCAGTAATTTTTTATAAGACAACATAATGGGGCCTTTGCGCCATAAGCGCATTTGAAATAATGACTTCAAAACCCGAGAATAGAGCCATACCGCATGCAATGCCACGATAATTATCATACTGCCCGTTGCCATTAAACAGTAAGAGGGAATTTGATTGTGGAAGTTTAAATAAATACTACCACACAAAACAAACCCCAATGGTGTTGCAATCGTCATTATCCGTTTTTTTAATCGTGTTCCCCGTCCGCCAGATAAGACACGCGGTAGTATGCGTAAAAAACTGTTTAAATAGAAGTGTGCTC
Source organism: Pseudomonadota bacterium (assembly GCA_034184445.1). Taxonomy (GTDB): domain Bacteria; phylum Pseudomonadota; class Alphaproteobacteria; order CAAHEQ01; family UBA3637; genus CALXZG01. Next base: position 14,748 of record JAXFZX010000032.1, read on the forward strand.
CTAGCATCATCATTAAGTATCCGGTTGCTACGGGGCCACTATGCCGGCCAAGAGCCGAGTATCCCGTAAAAATAATACTAAAGCCAAAGACCATCATGCCGGCTAATGTTGTATAGATATAGCGTGTATGGTATAATACTAATACCATTAATAATCCCAATGCCCCGAACAGAAACCAGACAAGACCTAAAACGGTCATAGGCATAATACCAGTTTGGGCTAATTTGGTATATAAAACGGCTTCTGAAAGGATTCGGGCAACCGTTCCCAAAAAGGAAAGAATTAAAATATCCCAAACCAAGGGGCGTTCAAATACATCTTGAATGCCGTCTGTATTACGGACAAATGTTTCCGCGGGTAGCGGTGCTATGTCAAAAATTGTTATAAATACCAAGGTTAGGCCAATCAGACAAAATAAAGCGGCAACCATTAATCCGATGGGGGATAGTATTCCGGCCAAAGATATACCACCGGCCAACATAAACCCCATAAAATCAAGGCAAAACAAAGATAAAAATTTCAGAGAAGAAAAATTCTCATTGACAAATCGTTTGGCTACGGACCAAAATGCGACCGACAGGACAAAAAAGAAAACATATTTTAAAATAAAGGCCATATGGGTAAAACCAATGATGTAGCCCCATTCCCCCAAAACAAGGGATATCGTTGCGGCCAAAAGACAACATAAACACCAAAACACACAACCGCGTCCCTTACGGCGTTCCATCCGCCACAAAGAAAAACCCACCAACATCACCAACAGAGACACCCCAATAAAATCTATTCCCATCAGGAATAATCCTTTGTCGGCAATCAAGATGCTGACGGCGCCGATATCCCATAAAACGAATGCAAAGGTCTTTAAAAAAATCCCTATCGTCAACAACGCCAAAATCCGCACTTTGGATTGTGGTAATCGGGATGCTTTTTGGCGCAGATTTCTAAATAAGTGCCTCATTATTCTCTCCGATTAAAGATGTAATGTATTCGTTTGCCGTAAAAGGATTCAAATCATCAATTTTTTCCCCAACGCCAATTGCATAGACCGGTAAATTAAATTGGTCCGAGAGTGAAATTAAAATCCCACCTTTGGCTGTGCCATCTAATTTTGTCATAATTAAACCGGTGACTCCAATGATTTCACGGAAAGTCTTAACCTGAGATATAGCGTTTTGACCGACTGTTGCATCTAGAACAAGGATAGTTTCCTGTGGGGCTGTTGAATCTAATTTTTGAATCACACGGGTTATTTTTTTTAATTCATCCATTAAATCCGACCGATTTTGCAACCGTCCGGCTGTATCTATGAATAAAATATCCGTGCCATCTTTTTGACTTTTTTGAATGGCATCAAAGATAAGACCGGCTGCATCGGCACCGGCCGATGCGCTATGCGTTGTTATTCCTAATTTTTCACCCCATCGGCACAATTGTTCTGTTGCTCCCGCCCGAAAAGTATCGCCGGCAACAAATGAAACTTTGAAGCCTTTTTTTTGATAAAAAGCACCTAATTTCCCAATTGTGGTGGTTTTTCCCGCTCCATTTACACCGATCATTAAAATAATAAATGGCTTGTGACTGGGATGAATGGTCAATGGTTTAGAAATGGGTGATAATTTTTGACTCAATATATTTCGGATAAGATTACGGCGTTCCGTATCACTTTGTGGCTTGTTTTGTTTTAGGGCTTCTATAATTTCTGTCGTTGCCGCATAACCGACATCTGCCCGTAAAAGTGCTTCTTCCCAATTATTATAATCGGTGTCGGCACCTGTCTCCTGAAATGAGAATAAAGCCGCCGTTTTGGATAAGCCTTTTTTTAATTTAGAAAACCAATTCATTATTTTCCTTCCTTGCAATAACACCCGTGATGATTTGACCGGATAATTCCGTTTTGCCCACTCGCACGGGAAAATAATTTTCCGTATAGCCAACACCGGTTTGTTCAACCAATACGGATACTCTTTCCCCGATCATTTTGTCAAGTGCTTTTTGATACAGATTATCCCCCAAAGCCCGTGCGAGTCCAGCCCGATATGTGCGTGTATGTTTGGGGACCTGCGGCATTTTGGCTGCGGGTGTTCCTATACGTGCCGAATAGGGAAAAATGTGCGTATGGGTAATGGCTGCTTCTTGGATTAAGTCTAAAGTCTGTTGAAATTGCCCTTCTGTCTCGGTGGGAAAACCGGCAATAAAGTCAGCCCCCAAAGTGGCTAACGGTCGTATTTGTCTTAGTTTTTGAGCAAATTGAAGCACGTCCGATCGGGTATGGCGTCGTCCCATGCGCTTTAAAATTAAATCATCCCCGGATTGAACGGATAAATGAATATAGGGCATTAAATTTTCATGGGTTGCCAGTAAACTCAGTAAATCATTTCCGACAGCAGCGGGATCTAATGATCCGAATCGCAAACGTTTTAATCCCGAAACCTCGGTCAGTAATCGGCTGGTTAAATCCCATAATCCATAGGGATAGGATGCCACATCCACACCCGTCAAAACAATTTCGGAAAAGCCTTGCTCTATAAATAAACGAGCCTGAGATAATACATGCTCAGGTTTTAATCCCGTATTCCTTCCACGAATAGAATGCACAATACAAAAAGTGCAAGCATGGTCGCATCCCTGCTGAATTTGTAAAAATGCCCGATTGCGTCCCTCTATATCATGGATTAACGGAATATCCGGCAGAGAATCGGATAAATCACCAACTTGAACTTTATCTCCTGATATTAAGTTTTTCTTATCTAGCTTTTCATGATTGCCGAGAACCCGAAAAACCTCGGGCATTTGGGCAAAAATTTCGGGATGCAGTTGGGCGGCACATCCGGCAACGATAATTTTTTTATCGGGATTTTTGCGTGCTGCTTGGCGAATAGCTTGACGGCATTGGCGTTCGGCTTCGGCTGTCACGGCACAGGTATGAATGACAATGACATCATCCAACCCATCACCCGCCAATTGTTTCATAACAGCTGATTCAAAAGTATTTAAACGACACCCAAAAGTAATAATTTGCATTTTTCCTATTCTAACCGAAATTGCCCCTGAAATCAAGTTATTTCCCAATAGGGCTTCTATTTTGAAAAAAAAGATTGATTATTGATTGAAAAATGGGTATATTCGGCGGCATATGAAATACCGTATTATTTGTTTTATGGCATTGATGATGTTTTCTTTGTCGGCGATGGCCGATGGGGTGATTTGGCCTTCGGTTCAAACATTAAAAAGGCCCGATGCTGACAATGTGTATGATAGACCCTATTCTTTAACGGAAAATAAAATTGATAAAAAGTTGTTGTATCAAAACACGGGCGGATTGATTGGTGCCAGTGTAGCCACCATGGGGATTTTGTATCTGATGCCGACGGGTTTTACAAATTGGGATGATGATGATCACAGAAGCCCCACGCGCAAATGGTGGGATAATGTATCGCATCGGCCGGTTTGGGACAAAGATGATTTTTTCTTAAACTATGTGACCCATCCGTATGCAGGGGCTGTGTATTACATGGGGGCACGATCTGCGGGGGCAAATGCCTATTATTCGGGACTGTATTCATTTGCGCTATCTACTTTTTTTTGGGAATATGGAATAGAAGCTTTTGCCGAACGTCCCTCTATTCAAGATTTAATTGTGACACCCGTATTCGGTTCAGTTTTGGGGGAATGTTTTTATCAAGGAAAACGCGCCTTGTTGGATAACAATCGGGAATTGTGGGGATCGCGTGCTTTGGGGCAGACGGCTATTTTTTTAATGGATCCGATGACGGAAATCAGTCAATTCTTTTTTGACAACAAATCTTCAAAACAAAACTTTTCTTTTTCATCACAGCCCTTTCTGTCCCAAAAACAATCTTTGGGGTACGGGCTCCATATGACCATTCACTTTTGATTCAACAGGTAATTTTTAGCTGATAAAGCTGCCCGACAGCCCGATGCGGCTGCGATGACGGCTTGACGATAGGTTTGCTCTTGCACATCACCGCAGGCAAAAATACCCGATACAGATGTTTCCATGGTATCGGGATCTGTTAAAATATATCCTTTTTGGGATAAAGATATTGCTTTTTGAAACAGATGAGTATTCGGAATGCGACCGACGGCCTCAAAAACACCGGATACGGATAGTTTTGTCAC
>JAXFZX010000033.1:0-7990 GCA_034184445.1 Pseudomonadota bacterium
AAAATGAGATCACACCGGCCTTAAACGACATGGGATACGATGTTGTGCGGGTAGCCTTAAACGGCACGGAATCTAAGGTTTTACAAATTATGGCCGAACGCATGGACCGCGTAGATATGACGGTTGATGACTGTGCGACACTCAGTCGCACGATTTCTGCCTTATTGGATGTATCAGATCCGTTTCCATTTCACTATACATTAGAGGTCTCCTCCCCCGGACTAGACAGGCCCCTTTTAAAAGCAGCAGACTATGCACGCTTTTCTGGGGACGAGGCCAAAATAAAACTCAACCATGAAATCAACGGGCGTAAGCGATTTAAGTGTCGTTTAAAGGGTTTAACAGATGATCAAAATGTCCTTTTTGATTTTGAAGGCCATGACATGTCAGTTCCTTTTGCCGATATTGCCAAAGCAAAACTTATTTTAACAGACGAATTGATACAAAAACATCAAACTAAACACGAAAGGAAAAAGTAAAAATGCAAGTTTCAACATTACCCAGACCGGAACTAATCCAAATGGCGGACATTTTGGCGCGTGAAAAGAATATTGACAAGTCGGCCGTTTTAGATGCCATGGAACAAGGCATATCCAAGGCCGGTCGGTCAAAATACGGCCCCGAATATGATATTCGCACAAAAATTGATCCGAATACAGGGGCTATACAAATGGCGCGGTATTTAACGGTCGTTGAAGCGGTTGAAGACGAATTTACACAAATTTCTTTATCAGACGCACAGAAAAAGGATTCTTCCTTAAAAATCGGTGATGAAATTATTGACTTATTGCCCCCGATGGATTTTGGTCGGATTGCGGCACAAACAGCAAAACAGGTTATTACTCAAAAGGTGCGCGATGCCGAACGGATGTGCCAATATAATGAAATGAAGGATAAAAAAGGCCAAATCGTGAACGGTATCGTCAAACGTGTTGAAAACGGTAATTTGATTGTTGAAGTTGGCCGTGTGGAAACACTACTTCGGCGGGATGAATTGATTCCTCGTGAAAGTTATCGGGTCGGCGATCGTATTCGTGCTTTGGTGTTGGATGTGCGTGCCGAACAACGCGGGCCACAGGTTTTCTTAACCCGTTCCCATCCGCAATTTTTGGCGGCTTTGTTTACGGCTGAGGTTCCCGAAATTTATGACGGAACAATTGAAATAAAAGGCGTTTCGCGTGATCCGGGATCGCGGGCAAAAATCGCTGTTTATTCCAAGGATTCAACCATTGATGCCCGCGGGGCCTGTATCGGAATGCGTGGTATTCGGGTTCAAGCCGTTGTCACGGAATTGCAGGGAGAAAAAGTGGATGTGGTTCTGTGGTCACCGGATCCGGCAACATTTATTGTAAATGCGTTGGCACCCAATGAAGTATTAAAAATTGTCATTGATGAACAAGCCGGTAATGTAGAGGTTGTTTTAAACGAGGAACAACTGTCACTGGCTATTGGTCGCCGGGGTCAAAATATCAAACTTGTCAGTCAACTGACCGGTTGGCACATTGACATGATGACTGAGGCCCAAGAAGCCGAACACCGCGAAGCCGAAACGAAAGAGCGTGTTGACCTCTTTATGAAGGCATTGGATATTGATGACATGATGGCGCGTATTTTGATTCAGGAAGGTTTTGCCAAAGTTGAAGATATTGCCTATATTGCGTTAGATGAATTAACCGGTATTGAAGGCTTTGACGAAGATCTGGCCGAAGAATTGCAAAATCGGGCCAAGGCCTATTTGGTGGCGCATCAGGATGCCCTGACAAAACAAATTGAATCCCAACAGGTCAGTGATGATTTAAAGAACATGGAAGGTTTAACATTGGATATGGTGGCGGCTTTGGGAAATGCCGGTATCAAAACATTAGATGACTTTGCTGATTTGGCGAGCGATGAGCTGATAGAAATCGTTGGGGCCAAAAATATGGACACAGATACGGCAAACGCCCTGATTATGAAAGCGCGGGAGCATTGGTTTGAAGAAGGAAAGCTTTAAACATAACCATAAAAACAGACGCCGTGCCTCAGATACCGGCACGAAGACCTGCTTTGTGACCAAGGAAACCCTGCCTCGGGCGGACATGCTTCGTTTTGTGTCCGCACCGGGGCGAATCATTACCTTTGATGTTGGGGAAAAACTACCCGGTCATGGGTTTTGGTTAAAAGCCGATCAAGAAATTTTAAATCAAGCGATTACCAAGCGCATTTTTTACAAAGCCGCCAAGGGAACGGTAAAAATTCCCGAAGATTTAATGATGCAGGTTCAAAAATCCCTAATGGACCGGTGTTTAAATTTATTGGCTTTATGTCGCAAGGCCGGTTTGCTTGTCTTTGGATATGAATCGGTCAAAAAAGCATTAGAAAAACAATCCGTCATTTCGGTATTTGAATCGTCTGATTCATCCGAACGGGGGCAAATCAAATTATTGCATTCGGATCATTCTTTTCCCGTTTGGCATTTTTTGACGCGTTCACAACTGGGGCAAATTGCAGGAACGGACTTTGTTGTTCACATGGCTCTTTTAAAAGGGACACTCTCACAGCAGGCAAACACAATTGCCCGTAAAATTGATCTATTTAACGGATCGCAAATGAAAGGATAAATGATGGCAGAAGAAAAAAAGACATTAACGCTTTCGGGAAAGACCCTCTCTTTGGGAAACAAACTGCGCACCCCGACCGGTGGGACAGGACGTGTTCAAGTTGAAGTGCGCAAAAAGCGCATTATCACCTCCGATTCAAAACCGAGTATGATTACCCAAGATGCCAGCCATAAGTTAAAGTTGGTTCAAGAAGCTCAACGGGTTGCAGAGCATGCCCGCCAAGAAGAAGAGGCCCGTCGTCAAAAGGCCGAAGAGTTGCGTCTTGAAAATGAGAAACGGCGTCAGAAAGAGGAAGAAGCCCAAAAGCGGAAACAGGAAAAGGAGATTGCCACCACAACCAGACAATCATCTGAACAGGTTAAAGACTCTTCTCATGACAAAAAATTTCAGCCTCGCGATATAGAGAACCGTCGCGAGATGGAAGAAAGACCACATAAAAATACTTTTGAAGAAAGACGCGCCGGTAAATTTAATATGAATGCGTATCGCAATGCTCCCATGGGCGGTGATGACGATGACGATTCCGAAAACGGGGGTATCAGACCCCATCGGCGGAGTTTAGCCTCCATCAGACGGGCTCAGGAAAAAGAGCGTCAAAAATTCCTAAATGCCCAAAAACCTCAGGAAAAAATCATTCGTGAAGTGGTTATTCCCGAAACTATTACGGTTCAAGAACTTGCCAATCGGATGAGTGAAAAAGGGGCCACCGTTGTTAAAACTTTGATGAAGTTGGGTATGATGGTGACGATTACCCAAACCATTGATGCTGATACGGCGGAACTGGTTGTGGCGGATTTGGGTCATAAAGCCAAACGCGTTGCAGAATCCGATGTAGAGGATAATTTAAAAACAACAGATGATGACCCCGATGATTTAACTGCACGTCCACCGGTTGTCACGGTGATGGGGCATGTAGATCATGGTAAGACATCTCTTTTAGATGCCCTTCGAGAAACGAATGTGGCGGCCGGTGAATCGGGTGGAATTACCCAGCATATCGGGGCCTATCAGGTACAACTGGCCAACGGTAAAAAAGTCACCTTTATTGATACCCCGGGGCATGAAGCTTTTACCGCCATGCGGGCACGCGGGGCAAAAGTGACGGATTTAGTTGTCTTAGTTGTTGCCGCAAATGACAGTGTTATGCCCCAAACGATAGAGGCTATTCACCATGCAAAGGCTGCCGGTGTGCCGATTGTGGTTGCCATCAATAAAATTGATGTGCCGGGGGCCAATCCGCAAAAAGTGCGCATGGATTTATTGCAACATGAGGTTGTTGTTGAATCAATGGGTGGTGAAGTACTGGAAGTTGAAGTTTCCGCCAAAAAACGCATGAATTTGGATAAGTTGATTGAGGCTATTCTATTGCAGGCCGAAATTTTGGATTTAAAGGCATCCAGCCATCGTTCTGCCGAAGGTGTGGTGGTAGAAGCCCGTATGGAAAAAGGACGAGGCTCTGTTGCCACGGTTTTGATTCAAAAAGGAACATTAAATATCGGGGATATTTTTGTCTGTGGTCAGGAGTGGGGACGCGTGCGTTCTCTCTTTAACGACAAGGGCATTCGGGTAAAAGAAGCTTTGCCTGCCGTTCCTGTGGAAGTTATCGGCTTGCAAGGTGTACCGTCCGCCGGTGATGATTTTATTGTTGTAGAAGATGAAAGCAAGGCACGTGAAGTATCTGCCTATCGTCAACGTAAGTTCCGCGAATCGTTGCAAGTCAAGAAAATCAGCACGGCCGAAAATCTGCTTGCTCAAATTAAAGCCGGCGAAATTAAAGAATTACCGGTATTGGTCAAAGGCGATGTGCAGGGTTCTGTGGAAGCATTGAATGGCATTTTGGCCAAAATTAAGAATAATGAGGTCAAAGTCCATGTCCTTCACAGCGGTGTCGGTGCTATCAACGAATCTGATGTGACATTGGCACGGGCATCCCATGCCATTATTATCGGATTTAATGTGCGCGCCAATACGGGGGCGCGCGAAATTGCCAAGCGGGATGGCGTTGATATTCGCTATTACTCTATTATTTATGATGTAGCCGATGATATGAAAAAGGCCGTTGCGGGATTATTAGAGCCGGAGCTCAAAGAAAAGATCTTGGGCTATGCCGAAGTGCGTCAGGTTATTGCTATCTCTAAGGTTGGTAAGGTAGCCGGCTGTATGGTCAAAGAAGGTCTGATTAAGCGGGGTGCAAAAGCCCGTATTTTGCGGGATAATACGGTTATTTATACGGGTGCGTTATCTCAACTCAAACGCTTTAAAGATGATGTCAAGGAGGTCAAAGAGGGTTTTGAATGCGGAATCAGTTTTGAAAACTATGACGACATTAAGGTTGGCGATACAATTGAATGTTTTGAAATGGAGGCTCAGGCCGTTGAAGTCAAGTTTGACGGCGTGTAAGAAATTATGAAACCTGTTTTCCCTGACTATGATCATTCCATTTTGGGTATTCCCAATTCTGTTTTAAAGCACTATGGGGTGCAGACAAATTATGCATCACTACCGGTATTGGATACATATCTTCAAACAGAGCCCAAAAATATCGTCATTTGGATATGGGATGGTTTCGGATCGGATTTATTTCAAAAACTTCTTTCACCTAAAGCCTTTTTAAAATACCATATAAAGGATGAACTTTCATCTGTTTTTCCACCGACTACAACGGCTGCAACGACAACTTATTATTCGGGCCTTCCGCCGGTAGTGCACGGGTGGATCGGATGGTCGCCTTATTTTCCGGAATACGGCAAAGCCATAGAGTTGTTTTCGGGTAAGGATACTTATACCCAATGCGATACGGGGATTAAGCCTTTTCAAAAACTGCCCTATATGCATCTTTTTGAAAAAATTCGGGCGCACAATCCGGCGATATCCTGTCATGAAATTTTTCCACAAAAGATTCGGACAGACGGTGTAGATACTTTTGAAAAACAGTGCGATCACATTTTAAAATACACACAGTGTGGAGGGCGTCAATTTATTTTAGCTTATTGGCCAGAGCCGGATCATTCCTGCCACCACAATGGGACTTACGATACTTCGGTTCAAAAATTGGTGCGCCATATGAATCATGAAGCACATAAGCTATGCCGAAAATTAAAGGATACTCTTTTAATCATTTCAGCCGATCATGGGCATGTTCCGGTATCCGAGGTATTTTACATTGATACCTATCCTGAAATAACGGATTGCTTGCGCACGCCGCTTAATTTGGATGATCGCGTATCAGCCATTTTTTTAAAGGATGGGAAAGAGGCCGATTTTTTAAAAGCCTTTGATACCTATTTAAAAAAAGATTTTATACTGATGAAAAGCGATGATGCCCTTTCCCAAAATTTGTTCGGATTTGGTCCGTTAAACCCAAGAATAAAAGATTTTATCGGGGATTATTTATTGATTGCAACAGGCACGCGGATTTTGCGCCAACGGGTGGGAGACTTGGTTTCCGGTCCTGAGCTTAAAAGCTCCCACGCGGGCCTAACCCCCCTTGAAATGCGGGTACCACTCATTGTAATCCGAAAATAATTTTAGTGTGAATAGTGATAAGCCGGTTTTGAACTACCGCACTTTTTCATCTCCAGATTTGTACATAAACTTTCATCACTTTCCGAACATGCACAAATATAGCCCCTACTTTTACATGTTTCATAGGAAATATTCGGACATGAAACTTCGGGTTCTATGGGCTCGGCATTGGGATCCCCTTGTAACAAATCACTATTAAAGGCAAATAAGATTGTATTTCCGCCTTCTTTTTCTTGACACTCTTCTCCGTCATTTATAATGGTTTCAAGGGGCATTCTCCATTTATATTGAACGATAAAATTGCATGTCATTCGGGATAGTCCCGATACCGACAGGGAAAAATGGTTTTGTTTTCCCTTATACTTTTTTTCCAACACCACGGGCCATACCCCTTCTATATAGGGATATACATCACCTGTTGATTTAAATTCATCTAATGAAAAATCATCTTTTAATATCATTTGGGCAGCAGCACTGGTTGCCATTTCCGATACTTTTTGGATAACAACATGCGACCGATGCCGTTCAATGGCATATTTATATCCAATAATAAACGTTAATGTTATCAAGCCCATAATTGCCATAACGGCTATCATTTCCAATAGCGATCTGCCGCTTTGATGTTCTCTCATTTCTTGTTTTAAGTGCATATAGCCTCCTTAAATGACAAACATTTGGATACACCTTTACCCCATTATTTTAAGTATATCATAACTTATTGTCTTGTCAAGATTTTTTAAACACGCCTTTTCATAAAATAGTCCGGCACCACATTTTTATTCACCTGCCGTCCGCAAAAGCGCACACCTTCCCGACATCCCCCTTTCCAACAGGGCGGAGCCAACCGATCTGCCAACGCCGGATAGGATTGCTTTAACTGTTCCCGTAATTGTCTGGCGACTTCAAAAATTTCTTCTTGTGCACACCAACAGAGCCTTTTTTCCTGTTCATGTATCAATGCATTGACTGATGCTTCTTTTTGATACCGAACCATTGCGCCGTAGGGAGTAATTGTTGTCATCATTGCCGGCGACATTTGCGTTTTTAATGTTGCGTATTCTGCCATATAATCTTGCGCGACAGATTCCAATCCTGCTATTTTCAATAACGGTGGGACATAAAATTTTCCCGTTAAAGCAGGTGCACTGCGTTTAATGGATCTGTGCCTTTGATCTTGCCCCATGGTTGCACATGATATTTCTACTTCGGTTTTTACACGATTGATATTATTTTCCATTGCCTGCGGGGCGAAAGGGAGTATATCCACCGAATCAGGTGCCGTTAAAAAAGTATTCGGTGCCACATCCGCCACGACCAAACGACATATCGGAGTTGTTCTTATCCCGATGTTATCAAAGTGCATCTTTGGTGTCCAATCCTGCCGACTGCGTTTAGATTCATCAAACATATAGGCGATATCTGGCTCAACTTTCAAGACTTCTTCTTTCATTTTATCTGTAATGATTCTCATTTCCGGCGACCACGCCACCCGCCACAGAGCCGCCAACGCCGATATATTTACGGTTGTTGCCAGTGCGGTCGGCATAGCTTGAGAAATAAAGACACGCAACTGTTCTTGGGCAAATTTTTTACTGTTTATCTCAACATATTTATCCTGAGCCAAGGGCCGTTCTTCCCGAATGACACGGGCAGATAGCTCCGTTAAGGGGGCGATGTGTGCCTGATATATATCGGTTCCTTTTTTAATAAAGGCCACCGCCCGTTCCACATCTTCATTGGGGTAAAGGTATTTTAAATTTTCCCGTATTTCATTCCAATCGGGGGTATCATACATTTTTGAAAATCGCCCCGATCGTTGATCTGAATTATAGTATGGCGCGTTTAAATGCCACCCGAATACGACC